>QNER01000423.1 GCA_003646175.1 Candidatus Parabeggiatoa sp. nov. 1 | reverse complement strand
TTCATATCCCCCCGGTTCATAACGGTGTTTCCCCGGTTGAACACTATCGGGGAGTTGTAATCTGAGGCGTCTATCTTCAGAAACACGGGTTTTCGTTCGATAGTTTTCATGTTGGCTTCCGGTTAAATATCTTCGGTTTCAAGTGCTGGGCGAACTTCCAAAAAAATGGTCTTTAGTACAACGGATACGCGAAATAAACGGATAAGGCTTTATTTTAATTATTATTTTCAATACAACTTGCAACTTTAGATAAACACCGGCTTTTAAAAAAAGTTCAACGTCTTAATTTGGCTATCCGTCATCGCGGCGACACTTTTGAGGCTGTCATTCCTGCGAAAGCGGGAATATCGGTCTCGCCAACCAGAAAATTGTCGCTGGTTTAGTAAATAGCCTTTAATTTCGATGAATCATAAAACTTCAGGATGAACTTTTTTTTTATCCGTTTATTTCGCGTATCCGTTGTACTATCCGTGGTGTGGGAATGCACCCCTTCCAAAATGTCATTGGTAGACATCCCAGAACTCAGCATATCCAAAATTACCTCAATCGGCCATCTCATTCCCCTGATGCACGGTTTGCTATGACAAATTTCAGGTGTATATGGTGATTCTTTCTAGGTATTCCATTTCTGCCTCCATATTTTTGGGAACACGGCAGCGATATTTAGCTTCGCGTGTAGTGGATTGTGATTAAAATTGAGTGGTTTGATTGTACTACGCAGAGTGTTGTGGAAGGCATTCCCAACCATAAGTTGGGAACTAGAAAAAATGTTATGCTCACCCTACTTGGGGTTTTGCATATTTTTTAACTCTTGTTGGGTATGGTTTCGGTGGATTTTTTGTTACCAATAAGCGGTGCTTTTTCACACTAACACACACCTAAAGTCACCTAACGGTGACTAAAAATATCACTTAAGGAGGCTTTAGCCGACTTTAGCTATTAGCCTTGGGATTTATCCCAAGGCTTAAAGAAGCTGAGTGCGTAACATGAGTAATTGAGCACTATCCGTTTTTTTCGTGGAGCCAAAGTACTTGTCCATGAAACAGGGAATGTGCTACTTTGCTTTATTTATTTTTTGGTGGGTTTCGCTTCGCTCTACCTGCTCTACATAAGTAGCTTCGCTAAGAATTTTAAGGTATTTTGATAGAACCAAAAAACCGTTGCCTGCCCCTACAATAAAACGTTTGTCAAAATACTTGATAATACCTTATTCAGTCCATTGATAATCGTTAAAGCCTTGATGCCAAGGTTGTTTGGAAATCATGGGCTCCATTTTATAGAAGTGTCTGGGGTGCAATTCTTGAACCCTTAACCAATCCACTTCAGTCGCGTTTGGCAAATAAAATGTTAATTTGCACTGTGGCGGAGTCGATTGCCAATGATGAGCCACTAAAGCGGAGAGCAATTCAATATCTAACCCCGACACTGGGCGGGGCGCGATATCTTCCCATCTATCGCTTCTGCGCTGGTAATCCAGCGTGTCGTAGGCAACGGAGACGTGCGTAAACAATAGCGCGATTATTGCAATTATTTTAACTAAGTAGTTGTTTATTAAGCCTAACATGATTTTTCACCGATGGACTCAAAACAAAAAGTGGGTATTTTCTAGCATCAATTTGCTGATTTGAATAAATCCGAACAATCCTTCAATGCGCTGTACTTGCCCCGCAGTTTTTTCGTACCAGGTTCGCCTTGTACTCCTGAAAAGCCCAAACTGAAGTTTGGACTCCGGTAGGAGTCCAAGATAAATATTGGACTCCTGAGCTTAAGATTTAGGGATTATTGAGTTCCCAATCGTAGCTGTGAGTAATTGGGCCTTTGTAATCTTGTAGGCAACTTGCTAAGTCAGATTCAGGCTCAGCATACTTCAGCAAATACTTTATCACACCTTCATCCGTTCCGCCAAAATCGGCTTTGTACCACTGATAAAGGCTGGAAACCAACAGTTTGCTATTGCTCTCGCACAGCACTCCGCGTGAATGATTCACGTAATCCTTTGCACTTTTTTCAAGCAATATTTCCGTGTTGGCAGCGGTATAGGCTTCCGACGCTAGGTTGGGACACCCTAAGCAGGCACTGTTGGTGGCGTAATAAAGCCGATTATCGTTCCAAACCGAATGCAAAATATTCTGTTCGATGTTATTCAAAGTCAATATTTTACCTTGAATTTTAATCAAGTCCTTATCCCAAGGGCCAAAAAAAGGATCGCCAACCCTTTTAATTGACGTGACTGATCTATATTCGTTGACAACAATACGAATCGTCAGGGCGTTGTACAGATTAATCCAATAGGCCTTTTGCTCGGCCTTTGAATAGGTGCGCGGATCCAATCTTTTCAGGTATAACAAGTAGCTCTTCAGTTTCAGTTTGTCAGCGGTGTTGGCCTTCAAATTAGCGTAATCAAAACGATTAATGCCGGACGGATGACTGGACTTCAAATAGCTGTCCAAGATGGCTTGCCAAGCACTGTGATCAATCTTGTCGGGATTGGATTCGTTGCTGGTATTCCAAAAATCCCGCTCCGTCTCTGCATCAGTTTCCGCATCAGTTTCTACTTCAGTTTCCGCTTCAGTTTCTACCTTCGTCTTTAACTCAGTTGTCACTTCGGCACTCAGCATACTGGACCACAAGAGCAATAGGAATGCCCAAAGCCCAACGACAATGGTTTGCGCTTGGTGTTTTCGCATAATTTCTCCTTTTAAATAAATGTAGGGTGGATAAAATAATGTGTATCCACCATAAATGTTGGGCGGATAAAGCTTTGCTAATCCACCATGAGTCAGGAAGTGAAAAAAATAACAATTACAGTATGATTACGCTTTTGTCTTTTAAAGTGTAAAGGTTATTTATTTGTAACTACTCAGCCCTTTCTGGGCGCTTTATTAAAGCCCAGGGCAACGCCCTTTTCACTTGCGCCCTTTTCACCAGAATAACAACGAACAAGCCCACCAGGTGCGATTTAAAATTTTAATGCGCCCAGCACCTGGGGCGTTGCCCCAGGCTATAAAATTTTAATGCGCCCAGCACCTGGGGCGTTGCCCCTGGCTATAATAATTCGCACACTTCGGTGCTGAGTAGTTACATTTATTTTCACTTCCTCTTTTGTCGGATGATATTTTGATCCATGTACAGGACAAAAAAGTGTTCAAGCCGTGATGCTATCGCTTTTTTTTGTGGCGTATGTATCACTAAAACAATAGCACTGGTTATTGCATTGATATTTTTTACTCATTAAGGATTTTGGCACATAGAGAAGGATGATACCGCAAAAGTGATACTATCGCCAAAAAAAGCGATAGCATCACGAAATACTTTAAAATCAATCGAATATAATTTTTGTCCCGTACATAAATTTTGATTTATTTAATAATATTATCGTTAGCGAACTATCAACCCGACAAAACCAAATTGATAGTATACTAGCTATCGCTGTGCGTATCCACCATAAGCTTCTGTTTATCTGTATGCATCACGCTGTGTAGGTGAGGTCGTATAGGAAGGCAAGTGCAAAGCGAAATACACCACCTGGCACATTTTCCCAGTTCAACTCTGCGATAAACACTTTTTGGTCCACTTTGACCATGGGAATCAGCAGTTTCCTAGAAGTGTCGTCAAAATATGCCGCACAACTGCTATTGCCTGGTTTCTCCACCTTGTCAGCCGAGCGTAGCTCAAAGGTAATTTTTGGCGCAGTTCCAACCAGTGCCATCGTCACTGCGTAAGTGCCCATACTCATCGCATTCAGTTCGGGTATGTGCAACATATTGGTGGCGGAGTCAAAACGGCCGCCTGGGTTTTGTTCATTACAAAAGTCAGGATGCGGGTACACAATTTTCCCGCCAAGTAAAGTCAGCAAGACTCTCGTGTTATCAATTTTTTCTACCGGTATCTCAAATAGATTCTGATCAATGACAACTAAGTCCGCATATTTACCAACTTCAATCGAACCGGTCAACTTTTCTTGGCGCATAAGAAACGCCGCATTGATGGTATACGCCCGAATGGCCGCGGCCAGATTGGGAAGTTTGCCTAGCTTGACGGCTCGCTCTATTCCAATAAAAGGAGGGAGATCACTGACATCCCAATCACTGCTTAAAGTGATTTTAGCCCCAGTATCATAAAGGCTTTTAACCGGAAACATATCGAAGGCTCGCTTACCAATGAATGGTTCATTTTCCGCTTGTGCATGAGCAGGTTCGGTAAATTCTCCCGCTAGTTGAAAATCAGCAATGACACCCAGTTTAGCAAAACGGGGGCGATCTGCCGGATCAATTGACTCTAAATGAGTCAGACGATGGCGACGCTTGATAGAATCCCCGTTCACTTTTTGGGCAGCCTCAATTGCATCAAGGGCTTCTCGTACCGCGCGATCTCCAATGGTGTGAATATGCATGTCAAAACCGACTTTTTCCAGTTCGGTCACATAATGAGTGAGACGCTGTTTGTCAAAGTAATTAAGCCCCATAAGGCTGGTAATGCCAAGACTGTCGTTGTAAGGTTCAAGTAAAGCGGCCGTGCCATTACCCACGATGCCATCGCTGTAGATTTTCACCTGAGAAACGCGCAGTAATGATTCAGGCTGGTTGCGGTACATGGAAATCAATAGGTCAATTTGTTCATCGTCGTCATAGGCGTGTGGGTAGGCCCATAAACCCAGCACAGTTCGAGCCGTCAGCTTGCCTTCACGTTCTGCTCGCTGCCAAGCTTCAAGGTGTCCACGCTGCCAATAAGTTCTGGCGTCAGCCATTGAAGTGATGCCATTTTGGGCCAGTTTCTGGAGACCATACAGTAGTCCTTCATAAGTCAGTTGATCCATTGCCTTAGAGCGGGCAAAGGCCATATCCAGTACCATGTTACCGGCATTCTCAAACAGAATGCCAGTGAGTTCCCCACTGTCGGGATGTCGATGAATCACTCCCCCCGGCGGGTTTGGGGTATTTTCGTCAAAGCCAATAGCGGCCAACGCTTTTGAATTTACCCATGCTGAATGAGAGGTTTCTTCGAGCATGGCCGCCGGCCTATCGGGAATCGCTTCATCCAGAATATCAATGGGGAATCGTCCATTTTCAACACTTTCAAGCAGTTTATAAATGGAGTGACCACCGCCCAGCACCCAATGGGTTCCCTTCTGCTTGGGAACGCATTCTCGGAAAGTGTCGATAAAGTCATCAGGTGGCGCATCAGGCCAGAGTTCGCAGGTTGTCCCCACTTCCGAGCCCGCTTCAAGGGGATGGAGATGGCTATCCTGAAACCCTGGCAGCACCATCTGCCCTTCTAGTTCGATAATGCGCGTTTGTTTCCCTTGGTAACGGACTACCTCGCGGTTTGAACCAACAAATAGGATTTTACCATCCTTCACTGCCACCGATTCTGCCCATCGCTGTGCTTCATTGACTGTGTAGATCGCCCCATTGTGAAGGATCATGTCGGCAGTTTCTGTAGAAGCATTGATAGTACATGTCGGTAAATGAGTCAATACAACACCCATGAGCAAGGTTCTAGTATAGAGTTGTCTCTGTCTGATTAACATAAGGGTTTCCTTTATCTTGTTAAAACGGATGCTATCCCATCGAGGTATAAGTACTGAACCATAAATTTTCAGGTGTTATGAATTTTTTGCCCACCGAGCAAAGTCCGTATCGATTCCACCGAGAAGGTGGGCAACAAAAGCCCTCTCCACCCTACAAAATGCCTGAAAATTTGTGCTTCGGTACTTAGCATCCGTAAAATGGTTTAATCGACAATTCCGATTCCCGATTCCCAAGTTAGACATCATTCGCTTTCATAAGTGCCTTTAGCTTTTCATATCTTTTCTTTACCTGTTTTAGAGAGTTAAGCTCTTGTATCCCAGAATGGATCTGATTAAAAATAGTAATCAAGTCAGAAACTTCTTGATTGGTTCGTTGTTCAATACTCGCAAAATCCCGGCAATCATAAGCATCCCAAACCAGTTTGCCACTACTCGTGATGCCAGTTGGATTGAACTTTTGGGATAAGTCATGTTTCGTTTTTGGGTAAAGCATTCCATCCTTCTTTTTATTAAAGAAAGGAATACCGACAACTGAAAGATCAATGACTCTAATATTAAATAAGTGCCTAAAAATTCTCTCTGGCGTGTCAACTTGGTACTGTAAAAATTTGGTATAAAGTATGGGAATATCGGCTCTCTCAATAGCAATTCCCGATGCGATAAGAGAGGCAGCCCCCTTTCTTTTTAAGATGGGTGCCCAAGCATTCACAATATACCGATAGATTAAAGTCACCAGTTCCTTTTCACTGGAATATTTCCATAGCCAATATGATTGACGCACTGGGGGTTTCTCAATTAAAGGATACACTTTTTCAAACACGCCACCCAAAATGATGTGATTTTCCAGGGTGGGATTAAATGCGAATGAAAAAGTCGGTTTATTTCGGTCCCTCTTTGGAACATAAAACTCCAAATCAAAAAAGATGATTTGAGTTGTCTTAGGAAAGAATTGTATAGCCATAATTTAACTAAAAAACTTCACGGATGCTATCCCTTTTCGGGATAGTATCCGTCAACGGCTGGTGAAAAAAAACCGAAGCGGATGCTATCTCTTTTCCCGATAGTATCCGTCAACGGCTTGTGAAAAAAACCTATGTACAGGACAAAAATTGTAATCCTTTGATTTTAAAGTATTTCGTGATGCTATCGCTTTGTGGCGTATGTATCACTTTTGCACTTTTGCGGTATCACCTTTCTCTGTTTGCCAAAATCCTTAATAGACTTGTTCGTCAATTTTAGCTAATAAAAACCAACGGTTAAATTCACAAACCCTGATTGAGTCAAAAATATTATTGTAATAACCAGTGCTATTGTTTTAGTGATACTATCGCCAAAAAAGCGATAGCATCA
>QNER01000422.1 GCA_003646175.1 Candidatus Parabeggiatoa sp. nov. 1 | reverse complement strand
TGAAATGCTAGGCACTCAAATAAATACTCAGCCCTGAAAGGGCACTTTATTAAAGCCCAGGGCAACGCCCTGGGAAACTCGTGATCTTGATTTTTTAATGAAATGCTAGGCACTCAAATAAATGCACAGCCCTGAAAGGGCACTTTATTAAAGCCCAGGGCAACGCCCTGGGAAACTCGTGATCTTGATTTTTTAATGAAATGCTAGGCACTCAAATAAATACACTGATGAAATCTGATACATCAACAAAAGCTTTTCCCCTCGTGATGGCTTCGGTAGGGGAGTGGGTTCAAATTGTCGGGGTGAGGGGTGGGAAAGATCGGGGAAAAAACCTGAGTGAACTTGGGTTGGTTGATCGAGTCAAAGTACAAGTATTTCACCATGAAAGAGACTCAGGAATGGTTGTTATCCACAAAGGAACACGAGTGGCACTGGGAAAAATGTTGGTACGTCAAGTGATGGTGGTACCCGTTTTAAATTAACAATGAATTTGGTACCAAATCTCGACTCTAGTCGGGATTTAGGATCAAGCCATGTTCCATTCAGAATCACTCTGAAATAAAGGGAGTCCAGATAAAATCATGTTGATGGAAAATAAAAACATCACCCAAGCATTTCCCCTGCCTATGGCAACAGAAGGGGAAAGGGTGAAAATCGTCGGTGTCACCGGCGGCAAACTTTTAATTAAGCGCCTGATTGCCATGGGGTTAATAGAAGAAACTGAGTTACAAGTGTTGCAAAGGGAAAATGGTGTGGTAGTGGCTTGTGGAGAAACGCGGCTGGCTTTGGGTTTTGGCATAGCCAATAAAATTCAGGTTGTCCCCGTGTGTGTGAATGATGAATGATGAATGGTGAATTATGAATGATGAATTATGAATGATGAATTATGAAAACAGAGTTTGCGGATAACTGACTGATAACGAGCTATTCAGGAGACTGTCAATGATAGCGACAAATTTGGGTGAAATGGCTCTTGGTGACAAGGGCATTGTGGCTGGTTTTCAAAAAAGTCACAAAGGCTATCGAAAGAAATTGTTAGCCATGGGATTGACCCCGGGGACAGCGTTTAGTATTACACGTTATGCTCCAATGGGGGATCCCGTAGAAATTCGGGTCCGCGGTTTTGCGCTGAGTTTGCGAAAAGATGAAGCCGCCACATTAGTGGTCGAGAGGGCTGAATAATGAGTCATTTTGAAATTGGTGTCATTGGTAATCCTAATTGTGGTAAAACCACCTTATTTAATGCGTTAACAGGCGCACGGCAGCGTGTTGGCAATTGGCCGGGGGTGACCGTTGAACGTAAAATCGGCGAATATAAACAAGATAATTATGACATCAAGTTAGTGGATTTGCCGGGCATTTATTCCGTTGATGTGATACCCGGTACGACTTCACTAGATGAACAAATTACTCAAGATTACATTCTGTCCGGTGATGCTAAATTGATAGTTAATATCATTGATGCTTCTAACCTTGAGCGCAACTTGTATCTGACGACGCAGTTGTTGGAAATGGGCGTACCTATGGTAGTGGTCCTTAATATGATGGATATCGCTGAACAACGCGGCATTCAGATTGACATAGCGGCATTATCAAAACAATTAGGCACTTCAGTGGTGCCTATTGTGGCCTCTAATGGCAAGGGCATTAGTGAACTGAAGAAAATCATCAACCATGCCGCTGAGATGAGGCGTATTCCTTTAGTGCAAGTGGCCTATCCAGAAGCTATCGAAAAGGTCATTGCCAATTTATTGCCGACGACTCGGGAAAGCCTAGCGGAGAATAAGAAAGCCCATGCACGTTGGATCACATTAAAGTTGTTGGAAAACGATAATACAGCGATGGCGAAGGTAGACGAAAATAACCGTGCTGAGCTGACCCATCTCCTGCAACAAATAGAAGAAGACTTGGATGAAGAAATTGATATTCTCATGGCTGACAGTCGTTACGCCTTTATCACGACGATCACTGAAGCAACGGTGACAAAGTCGGGACAAGTCACAAAGTCCGTTTCGGATCAAATTGATAAAGTGGTACTCAATCGCGCGCTTGGCATACCGATTTTCTTGGGTATCATGTACTTGATGTTTATGTTCACTATCAATCTTGGTGGGGCCTTCATTGATTTCTTTGATATGTTGTCGGGCACCCTTTTTGTGGACGGTTTTGGGGCGTTACTCAGTGCCATCGGTATGCCCGAAACCTTGACCATCCTACTGGCCAATGGGATGGGCGGTGGTATTCAAATCGTGGCGACCTTTATCCCGATTATTGGTTTTCTGTTTCTGTTTTTGTCCGTGTTGGAAGACTCCGGTTACATGGCACGCGCGGCTTTTGTGATGGATCGCTTTATGCGCTTTATTGGACTACCGGGTAAATCCTTTGTACCCATGATTGTCGGTTTTGGCTGTAATGTGCCCGCTATCATGGCAACTCGTACTTTAGAAAATCAGCGAGATCGGATTTTAACGATTTTGATGAACCCGTTTATGTCTTGCGGTGCGCGTCTCCCAGTCTATGCGTTATTTGCAGCCGCTTTTTTTCCCGTCGGCGGACAAAATGTCGTGTTCGGCTTATACCTATTTGGCATTCTCGTGGCGATTATGACGGGACTGATTATGAAAAGCACCCTGCTTAAGGGAGATATATCTCATTTCATTATGGAATTGCCACCTTATCACTTACCGACATTACAAAACGTTTTACTACGGAGTTGGGATCGGCTGAAAGGCTTTATTTTCCGGGCTGGTAAAGTGATTGTACCAATGGTGATCATCATCAATTTTCTCAACTCTTGGGGAATGGATGGTTCCTACGGTAATGATAATACAGATAAATCGGTGCTTAGTGAAATTGGCCGTACCATTACTCCAGTCTTTGAACCCATGGGCTTAACTGAAGACAATTGGCCGGCAACAGTGGGTATTTTTACGGGGGTTTTGGCTAAGGAGGTTGTGGTTGGAGCCTTGGATGCCATTTATAGTGAACTTGCCGCACAAGACGCCGGGGTTGAAACTGAAGAAGAACCTTTTAGTTTTTGGGGTGGTATTGGTGAAGCATTTGCAACGATTCCCGCCAATTTAGCTGATTTAACCGGTACAATTTTAGATCCGTTGGGTATCAATATTGGTGATGTTAGCAATGCAGAAACAGCGGCTTCTGAACAAGAGGTCAGTACGGGCACATTCGGTGCCATGGTAGCGCGGTTTGATGGTCAAGTGGGGGCCTTTGCCTATTTGTTGTTCATTCTGTTGTACTTTCCTTGTGTCGCGGCGACAGCGGCCGTTTATCGAGAAACAAATATGGGGTGGACGATATTCGTTGCTAGTTGGACAACCGGATTAGCTTATCTATTCGCGACCGTGTTTTATCAACTGGCAACGTTTGCACAACATCCGGTGGCTTCCCTTGCTTGGACAGTGGGGCTAGTGTTCCTATTTGGGATGAGTATTTTGGGGCTGTCTATTTATAGTCGTCGTGGACAAGCACCACTGAGTACAGGGCGGCCGGTGTTGGATGAGGCGTGATTGAAAGCATTTGGAGAAATTTGACGGTTTTAGAAACCTGTTAGGTTTACGCCATGGAGACAGAAAGAACCATGATTTTGACAGAACTGAAATCTTATTTAGTTGAAAATAAAAGGGCCGTTTTGAAGGATCTGGCCCATCATTTTGAGACGACACCCGATGCCGTGAAAGGTATGTTAGAACACTGGATACGCAAGGGTAAAGTGCGCCGCCTTGAAGGTAGTCTTTGTAATAAAGGATGCTGTAAAGCAGAGCCGGCTCAATTGGAAATCTATGAATGGGTGGAATCAAAGTAGGTTTCAATTTCTGATAATTAATGAGTGAAATTTTAAGTGCTTTAATCACAATTAATTATTTTTGTGGATTTTTTGTGCTCGTAGATGGGAATGATTATCAATTCATGGAAAAACCGTAAAGCGTTGAAAAAACCTTGAAGGTTTCTATTGAAAAAACCTTGAAGGTTTATAACTGGGAGAAATGAAGTTGAAATTAAAACCTATTGTAGTTGCTATCAGTTTAAGTGGTTTAGTCAATACCCAGATGGTCAATGCCGACGAGAATGAACTATTAACGGGTATCAGTATCAGTGGCTTAGTTCAGGTGGAAGGCCGTTTTCATCAAGATTATGATGGGAACGACAGCAGTGATTTTGTGGTTGATGAATTTGGGTTGGGAATAGAAGCGAAAGTGCATAAGTCTGCCAAAGCGCAAATTGCCTTTGTTTACGAAGAAGGGGCTACTGATCTAGAAATAGATGAAGCATTCCTGACTTTGGGTAACTTGACAGAGTTACCGTTTTACTTAGCGATAGGACAACTGTATGTGCCATTTGGGCATTTTGAATCGCATATGGTCTCAGATCCACTCACGTTAGAAATAGGTGAGGCGCGAGAAAAGGCCGCACAACTGGGTTTTGAAACGGGCGGATTGTATGGATCTGTTTATTTTTTCAACGGCATGACCCAAGATGGTGCTGAAGACAAGATTGATCATTATGGGGCTAACATCGGATTTACCCAAGAAACAGAACGCTTCAGTTATGACGTTGGTATCGGCTACATTAGTGATATGGCTGACTCTGATGGTTTAACAGGCGCACTAGAGGCAGCCGCACCGGGGGGCGATGTGACTCAGTTAGCTAATTATGATTATGTGAATGGTTTAGGCGCACACCTTCTCTTTAAGATAGGCTCCGTCAGTTTGATTGGTGAATACGTGACGGCATTAGACGAATTTAATGCCAGCCATCTCGCTTTTAACGGCAATGGCGCGGAACCGAAAGCTTGGAACGCGGAATTGGGTTACACCTTTAATATGGTTGGTAAAGAAATGACTTTAGCACTTGGTTATCAAGGCACTGATGAAGCGGTGGCGGTAGAACTGCCAGAAACCCGTCTATTAGCCGGTTTGTCGATGGGTATTTATGATAATACCACGTTTTCTGTGGAGTATGCCCGTGATGAAGATTATGAAGTGACTGATGGCGGAACTGGCAAAGATGCTGATAGTGTGACTTTGCAATTAGCGATGGAATTTTAGCGAGTAGGGTAATCTGGGGGCTTTTTTCTTAATGATGTTCACATTGTCTTCAATCCTTAAACCCTAGTACAGGACAAAAACGTGTTCAAGCCGTGATGCTATCGCAAAAAAAGCGATAGCATCACGAAATAACTTGTCTTTCACAAAAGTGATACTATCGCAAAAAAAGCGATAGCATCACTCGCCAAAGTGATACTATCGCCAAAAAAGCGATAGCATCACTCGCCAAAGTGATACTATCGCCAAAAAAGCGATACGATAGCATCACGAAATAACTTGTCTTTCGCAAAAGTGATACTATCGCAAAAAAAGCGATAGCATCACGGTTTTAAAAAGGAACAAGCATGTCATATCTTTTGACTAAGCGGATTAATCTGGCATTAAATATTCCGCCTTTACATCAAGCACTCCAAATTGCTGTGTATGATGAGTATCGCGCTAGAGCCTTCTATCAAAAAGTGATAGATTGTCTCGGCGCAGTAACACCTTTTATCAATATTGTTGAAGCTGAAAAGCAACATATCGCTGCGTTATTACCGCTTTTTTCTCGTTATGGTGTTTATGTACCGGTGGATGATTGGTATCCTCAAATTGACGTTATTCCAAGTTTTAAAGAAAACTGTGAACTGGGTGTCGCAGCTGAAATTAGCAATGTACAGATGTATGAACATTTACTGGGTTATGTTTCGCAGCCGGATATCCGCCAAGTTTTTTACAATTTACAAGCCGCCTCATTAAATAGGCACCTGCCGGCCTTTCGTAGCTGTGTCTCTAATTAATGATGAATGATGAATGATGAATGATGAATGAATGATGAATGAAATTAACTTAGTGTCGACGGGGCTTCGATTAGTAAAATGGGCGGGAATAAAATTTTACCGTAGCGAACCGCGCAACGTTTTAAATGGGCTCTGGCTGTCCGGTACCACGCACCGATCGAGGCGAAGGAATCGTTCCCCCATGACGCAACATAGGCTTGCACTTTCTGAAGAAAGTGCTAAAGCGGACAGAGACTACTCGCCATCCATGGCTCGCAGCGATATAATAATTCATCATTAATAATTCATCATTCATCATTCATCATTAATAATTCATCATTCATCATTCATCATTCATCATTAATAATTCATCATTCATAATTAATTATCATGATTCCTTTTAATTTAATCCGCCATCTCAATATGGCTCATCACGTCAAAGGACGGATCCGTTTTCGGTTACGGCCCGAAGCATTAACCTATGTGTCTCAAATGGACTTTCATGAGATAACATCCTCTATCCGTTCTGTGTCCGGGATTGAAGATGTACGAATTAACCTGATTGCAGGTTCGATCATCGTTTATTACAACCCCCGGCAGATTCAACCCAAATGGTGGGAACAATTGATCCGCAGTCATGAAACGGAGATTCCCCACCTGTTAGCTGAAATGACTAGTGCAGGATCGCTCCAATCTTCGGACCACCCAGCCAACAGCTTGTAGCAAAGAAGTTTTGGCGCGAAAGCAGTTGTCTGAAAGCGGTAGGAAGCTAAGGCCGACTAACCCTCAGTGCCCTTTAGGGTTTGGCGCTTCGCACCCCCGCTTTTAGACAACGGCTTTAGCCGTTGGCTGAAGTGATCTGGATACTGAAGCGATCGTGTACTAGGCAACATGCCTAAGTCAGAACACTTATGTGACATAAACGACAACCGGAGAAAAATGAGTATGCATTATCCTATTAAACCGTATGATAACGGCTCCTCTGATCCATCTCACGCTCAAGCTAATTTTACGGCTTCCATTATTATGAAGGATGCGACTTTGGGTGCTATGGTGGGC
>QNER01000421.1 GCA_003646175.1 Candidatus Parabeggiatoa sp. nov. 1 | reverse complement strand
GGTCAAAACTAGGTTGACAGAGTACTAGCCCCTTGGAGCGATCCCCTTCTTCAATTAAATTAACGTTAACGTGGTTTTTTCTATCCACTCTTCCGCTAACGCATTAATTTCTTTATAACTTTTACCCTGTGAATCAATCACCGGGCCAATAACCACCTGAATTGTCCCTGGGTATTTGATAAAACTTTGAGGTGGCCAGAATTTCCCAGAATTATGTGCCACTGGCACAACTGGATAACCGCTTTTCTCCGCTAATAATGCCCCTCCGATACCATAGCGTTTTTTCTTACCCGGTGCGACTCGTGTGCCTTCGGGAAATATCACCACCCACAGCCCTTGTGCTAGGCGCTGTTTTCCAGGATCAATAATTTGTTGCAGAGAGTGACGGCGTACTTTGCGATCGATGGCAATCGGTTTAAGAGTTGCCAAGCCCCAACCAAACAGAGGTATCCAGAACAATTCCTGTTTCAACACCCACACTTGCTGGGGAAAAATTTGTTGATAAACAAGTGTTTCCCATGCTGATTGATGTTTACTCAAAACAATAGCCGCTGTTGTGGGGAGATTTTCCAATCCTTGTACTTGATAGTTTAGTTGGCAAGTTTTTCCCAGCCACCAGATCACAAAGCGTGCCCACCCAGTCAATATTCGATAACGCTGTTGATAAGACAAAAGTAATAACAGTGGTGCCAACGGGGCAAATGCAAAAGCTGCCAGCGTGATCCCTAGATAAAATAAAAAAGAACGTAAAAATAACATAATTATATTGTGTTTTTCGTAGGGTGGATTAGTGCTGCGTAATCCACCACAGCAACCGTTTTTATCGGGATTAGCGCAGCATAATCTGCCATAATAATTAAGGATTTTTGTTTTTCAAAAAACTCTCAACGAAAGTCGCCAAATCGTCATACACCGGGACATCCTCCAACCCTTCCAGCTCACCATTCAATGTTTGTTGCCCTTTACCGGTTAGCACTAAGATTGGCTGTGCGCCTGAAACTGCCGCGGCTTGAAGATCACGCAACGAATCCCCCACAGCAGGCACATTAGCCAAAGAAATACTTAGGCGTTCGGCAAAATCATAAAACAAGCCGGGACAGGGTTTACGACATTTACAACTCGCTTTGTTGCTGTGTGGACAAAAGAAAACCGCTTCAATGGTACCGCCAACCTTGGATAGCAACTGGTGCATTTTGCTATGGATTTGATTGAGATCATCCAAAGTCAACAAACCACGCGCTATACCGGATTGATTGGTGATCACAACTACCCGATAGCTGGCTTGATTGAGACTGGCGATGGCTTCAAGGCTACCCGGAATCGGTTCCCATTCGTCGGGGGATTTTATAAATTCATCAGAATCGTAATTAATCACCCCATCTCTATCAAGTATTACAAATTTTGGCATAGTCGTATTAGGTGTTCAGTTCAGGAGCTCAGCCTCAATGCCATTAAGTTAAGAATAACTAACTGATTTGAGCAAAGTAGTACAACGGATACTCGAAATAAACTGATAAAAAATTAGAAAATCATAATGTTACAAAATTTATTAATTCCTAAAATCCGTTTATTTCGCGTATCCGTTGTACTTGGGCAGCTTAACTTAATGGCATTGGGAGCTCAGCCTGGGGATAAATCCCCAGGCTAAAAGCTCAAGTCTGCTAAAGCAGACTAATCTTGGGGTGTGAAATTTGATGCGATTGGAGTCAAAAATTTTCACTCTTTTCTTGGATTTTCAGAATTTGAGGATTTTCAGGATAAAACCTAAAATTCTTAACAGTTATCCTGAAAATCCTTTAATCTTGTCAATCCTGAAAAGAACAGAAAAATAGGGTGAAAAATATTCATCAGAATCGTAATTAATCACCCCATCTCTATCAAGTATTACAAATTTTGGCATAGTCTTTTTAACACAGAGTCTAAAATTTCTTTTTCTCTGTGAAACTCTGTGTAACTTCAACTTCATGTTCTCTGTGTTGATATCTTAAATTTGCAACCGCGAAATATCCGCCACTTGCAAAAACAATTGACGCACTTTCTGCAAAAACGCTAATCTATTAATACGCACCGTGTGATCTTCGTGCATCACCAACACATCGTCAAAATAGTGATCCACCGTTTCTCGTAAACTCGCTAAATGTTGCAAAGCGGTTTGATAATCGCCCTGCTTTAACAACGGTGCCATTTTGGCACTCACTGCTTCCATTTCATCATACAAGCGTCTCTCGGTGGCATGATCAAAATAAGTTTGATCGGGTTCAGACGGAAAAGACTCTTCCGCTTTTCTGATAATATTACGGATACGCTTGTTGGCACTGGCTAAACTGACGGCGGCTGGCAGAAGGCGGAAAGATTCTATGCCACGAATCCGGTGATCAATATCCAATGGCGAAGTCGGCCGACACGCTAATACCGCATCAATGCTGTCAAAATTTAAACCTTGTTCCTGATAATAAGCGCGTAAACGTTCTAATGTAAAATCAAAGACTTGGCCGCTGGCCTGTGCGTCTAGCACATTCTCAGGATAGGCTGCTTGGGCATTGTCCAATAATTGGCGAATATCCAAAGGCAAACGGCATTCAATCATAATCCGCAAAACACTTATTGCGGCGCGACGCAAGCCAAACGGATCTTTATCACCCGTCGGTGCCCCCACACAGCCAAAAATGCCGACCAATGTGTCGAGTTTGTCCGCGATGGATAACGCTTGCCCCAATGGGGTGCCAGGTAGCGCATCGCCCCAAAAACGTGGCATATATTGTTCACGTAATGCTGTCGATACATCCTTGGTTTCTTGATCATGGCGTGCGTAATATTCGCCCATGATGCCCTGTAATTCTGGAAATTCGCCAACCATTTCCGTCATTAAATCACACTTGGATAACAGTGCGGCGCGAATGCCTTGTGATTTTTCAGCCCCCAGTTGTTTGGCGATAAAGCCTGATAATTTTGCCACTCGCTGGGATTTGTCATATACGTTGCCCAACTTGTTTTGGAAAATGACCATTTTTAATGAGTTTAAATGACTTTCCAATGAGTGAGCGCAATCTTGTTTCCAGAAAAAGGCCGCATCGCTTAAGCGCGGACGAATCACGCGCTCATTGCCGGCCCGTACTACCGCCGGTTGCCGGCTTTCAATATTGCTGACCGCAATAAAACGCGGCAATAACTCGCCTTGTGGATTGACGACATGAAAACATTTTTGATGGTTTTTCAGGGTGGCAATCACCGCTTCGGGGGGGACTTCCAGAAATTTTTCATCAAATGTCCCCGTTACCGCAACCGGCCATTCCACTAAACTGGTGACTTCGTTTAATAAAGCCTCTTCAATGACGGCTTCACCCCCTATCTCTTGCGCTGCTTGTTTAACCAAGGCTTTGACGCGCTCACGACGGGCGGTAAAGGCCGGGATGACATAGCCTTGTTTTTCTAACAGTGTGGCATAGTCACTGGCTTGAACTAACACCATTGGCTCCGGATGATGAAATCGATGTCCCCGCGTTTCGCGCCCACTACGCACACCAAGCATGTTGGCTTCAATCACCGCTTCACCTAATAAAATCACCAGCCAATGTACCGGCCGCACAAATTCATAAGGTAAATCACCCCAACGCATCCGTTTAGGAATAGGTAACGCGGCGAGCGCGGTTTCAATGATGGTTGGCAGCAACGTCGCGGTGGCTTTACCGGGTTGCGTGCTGCGATGGTGCAACCATACGCCTTTTTCGGTTTCCAATTTATCTAAGTTTGCCACTTCTACGCCACAGGAACGCGCAAATCCTAAAGCAGCTTTGGTGGGCTGGCCGTTTTTATCAAACGCGGCCGCGATAGCGGGGCCTCTTCTTTCGATTTGCCGATCCGCTTGCCCAGTCGCCATGCCTTCTATGAATACGGCTAAACGGCGTGGGGTTGCAAACGGTATCGCACAGTCATAACTCAAGTGTTGTTGTTCAAAACCGCTACATAAGCCGGACAAAAAGGCCTCCGATAACCCTTGCAATGCTTTAGGGGGTAATTCTTCAGTGCCAATTTCTATCACTAAATCAAGTACTTCAGACATGTTGGACACCCCCTTTTGAACGCGCACACATTGGGAAATTCAACGCTTCACGACGATCATAATAAACCTGTGCTAGCGCACGCGCTAAAGTTCGTACTCGCAAAAGATAGCGTTGCCGCTCTGTCACCGAAATCGCATGACGCGCGTCCAATAAGTTAAACGTATGAGAGGTTTTGAGCATCATTTCATAAGCCGGTAATGGTAAACCGTTTTCAATCAACGAGTTACTTTGTTGTTCATAAACTTCAAAAAAATGAAATAACGCTTCTACTGGTGCTTGTTCAAAATTATAGGTTGACATTTCCACTTCATTTTGATGGAAAACATCCCCATAAGTGATGCGCCCCAATCCGCCATCCGTCCACACCAAATCATACACGCTTTCCACGCCTTGCAAATACATGGCAATGCGTTCTAAGCCATAAGTAATTTCCCCCGTCACCGGTTTACATTCTAAACCGCCCACCTGTTGAAAGTAGGTAAATTGCGTGACTTCCATACCATTGAGCCACACTTCCCAGCCCAAACCCCATGCGCCCAGTGTTGGCGATTCCCAATTATCCTCGACAAAGCGGATATCATGCACCAACGGATCTAGGCCTAGCATTTTCAAGGAATTAAGATACAAGTCCTGGATATTCAGCGGCGATGGTTTGATAACCACTTGATATTGATAATAATGTTGTAGGCGATTCGGATTTTCCCCATAGCGCCCATCAGTCGGGCGGCGAGACGGCTGCACATAAGCGGCGCTCCAAGGTTCGGGGCCGATAGCTCGTAAAAACGTGGCGGGATGAAACGTCCCAGCGCCGACTTCCATATCATAAGGTTGCAGCAACACGCAACCTTCATTCGCCCAATATTCCTGTAGGGCAAGAATCAATGCTTGAAATGTCGTGGGTGATGACACTAATGACTCCCGAAAAAGTGATGAAAAAAAAACGAATAAGTATACCGCATGTGTTTGAAGATGGGGAACTTGGGATCGATTAATAGCAAGTGTAGTCGCTGCAAAAGTTTTTGCGCGCAAAAACTAGACAAGTGACATATTTATATTATTTCGGGATTCGTCTGTCAAAAAATGGCTTAATCGTCTAGAATAATAAAAATGCGATCACAGCCTATATTCAACAACAACACAAATTGAAAAGAAATCCGATTTCTTTTCGATCTCGGATTTCTTTCTCAAGAACTTTGCACGATTGGCAAAAAGGACAGATAAATATGAATGAGTTGACAGAACTGGAAAATGAGGAGTACCAAGAGATGGGGTCATATAATCACAGTTATCTACAAACACGGATAGCTGTTTTGCTTTCCAATGATGAAAGATTTACACCATTGGTTGAACTCAGTTTGGACGCGAGCCAAATAGATTTGAGCCAATTTGATATCAAGGCTAAAGAAGAACTTAAACCAGACGTGTGTGTTTATCCAAAAGCAAAAGGGGTTAAAGAACGTGATATTGTAAAAGTATCAGAGATGCCTTATTGGCAATTGAAGTAGTTTCTCCAAGCCAAAGCATTGAAGAAATTGTATCCAAGTTTGATGCTTATTTTGCGCTTGGTGTGAAATCGTGCTGGTTGGTTGTGCCAACCATTGGATCAGTGGCTATCTTTTCAGCGCGGGCAAAATATAAAAACTTTGATGCCCAACATGATGACGAAGTCATTGATGAAACAATAGGTGTTCGTTTACCAATCAGGAAAGTTTTTTTTGACGAGTGAAATCAAAGAACACGCCAACCCCGATAGGGGTAAAGCGGGAAAATAGAAATGCGCCCTTAGACTTTGGCGAGGCTCTATCTTTCTCAACTGCCTAGAGTGAAGCTTATGGACAGTGAAATTAACAGTGAAATTAAAAAGGCTTTGACTCAACTTCAAGTGAGTGGATTCATCGCAAGATTTCGTCAAGCGAGATTTCGTCAAACTCAGATTCCTGAAATATTTGGTGGCACTTCAGTCGTTGAGACAAACGGTATAAAAGTCTACAAGGGAAGTTTCTCAATTTCTTTTGAAAATCAGCGTTGGATTGTACGTTTACCTGAAGATCAACTGATCCAAGAACTGGAAAAAATTTCTAAGATTGAAGTACCGTTAGTGGGCGTGTTGCCGGATGGGAGTCTAGTTGACGAGCCTTCTGCTTGTTACGAAGCCCTGTTTAAACAAGCCACCACACAAGCAACCGTTTTCCGTTTGGAAGAAGTGTGAGTGAAATGAACTGCGAGCAATAATCTTTGGTAGCTAGCGTAGGGTGGGTAGAGCGAAGCGAAACTCACTGCTTGTATTATGGAAAAAAAGCCACTTGGTTTCACAGCTAAGTGGCTTTTTTTATGCTTTTTTTTTTATAGATATACTTCGTTCTTTTGAAAAGGGTGAAAATGAAATAAGAGGTTATGGTTGACTTATCAAAGCATTTCTATTGATGTTGAACCACATAGCATCCCTTCCCAGGGATACTATCCGTTACGATCGGGAAAAACGGCTATTTTTATAGACAATTTGAAACCTCTCCAATTTGGAGATGTCACACTGGGTCACGTTTGGTGGGCAACAAAAAGACGTTTGGTGGGCAATAAAAGACGTTTGGTGGGCAACCAAAACACGTTTGGTGGGCAACCAAACACGTTTGGTGGGCAACCAAAACACGTTTGGTGGGCAACCAAAACACGTTTGGTGGACAACCAAACACGTTTGGTGGGCAACCAAAACACGTTTGGTGGGCAACCAAACACGTTTGGTGGACAACCAAAACACGTTTGGTGGGCAACCAAAACACGTTTGGTGGGCAACCAAAACACGTTTGGTGGGCAACCAAAACACGTTTGGT
>QNER01000420.1 GCA_003646175.1 Candidatus Parabeggiatoa sp. nov. 1 | reverse complement strand
GATCGGCACCCTTGTACACGTTACTCACTCAAGATACCCCGTTGATTTCCGAAACGGCTATTTTCAGAGTGATGGGTGCTTCATCGGTTATTCTGTTAGTTTTCAGTGGTTTATATCTCGCTTGGTTATCACCGATAAGCTTTTTGATCACCCTGACTTTTATTGGTGCGGCGCTTTTGATGTATTTATCCCATTCTGAAAATATTGCTGAAGATCTTGAGTTGGCTTTAGAAAAATAAGCTAAAATGTTTCAAATGTTTGATTATATTTTCAAAGGTTTTAAAGCTCTCAAAATTAATCGCCGTAAAAATGATGATATCTTCAATCACGTCGAGCGTATTTCCGAAGAAACTCAGACACTGAAAGTGCGTACTGCGATGAACTTAGTGACTGATATGATGTATTTCCAAGTCGCTTTTTATCTTCAAGACTTGAAAAAACCGGGAAACACGATTATTGCGGTGACATAAGATGAGCAGTATTTCCATACAGTAGTTATTGTTTTAAAGATGGTAGAGGGTCAGTTAGTTAATTTTTAGGAGTCCAAACAGCCAAACTAAAGTTTGGACTCCATTGCCAAACTAAAGTTTGGACTCCATTGACTACCCAGAAAACAATAGAGGAAACTTTATGAGCACAATTGATCAAGAAACCCTTGCAGAAAGCCTTGAGGAATTACAAGTTCTCAATGAACGTTATTTCACCACAAGGCATCTTGAATTTAAGGCGGGCCGCAACGGCAACTTTGTTGCTGAGATTAAAAATGATCATGCAGAGGCCACTATTTCCTTAGAAGGGGGGCAGATGATGACTTTTCAGCCACGCGATCAAGAGGCCGTATTGTGGTTAAGTCCATTTGCGCCGCTTAATCCTAATAAGCCTATTCGCGGTGGTATTCCCGTTTGTTGGCCGTGGTTTGGGCCGCACTCAACGGATTCTGATAAGCCGGCGCATGGTTTTGCCCGCACTGCGCTATGGACTGTCGCCAATACCAAAAACCTTGATGATGGCGCGACGCAAATATCACTCGAATTGGTGGACAACGAGGCAACGTTGGCGTTATGGCCTTATGCGTTTCAGTTGCAACTCATTATCACCGTTGGCACCCAGTTGCAGCTTGAATTAGTCACTCGTAACACGGGGGATAAAACCTTTACTATTGGTGAAGCTTTGCATACCTATTTTAATGTCAGCGATGTGACTCAAACAAGCATTCACGGCTTGGAAAATTGCCAATATATTGATAAGGTTAATAATATTGATAATGCTCAGCGTGACGTACAGGAAGGTGCGGTGACAATCAGTGCGGAAACTGATCGCATTTATCTTGATACCACTGCTGACTGTGTGATTGAGGATAGGGGGTTGAAGCGACGGATTCGTATTGCCAAACAGGGCAGTCAATCCACCGTGGTTTGGAATCCATGGACCGAAAAGGCCGCACGTTTGGGCGATTTGGGTTATCAAGGGCAGCTTCGTATGCTTTGCATAGAAACCGCGAATGCTGCGGACAATGTGGTGGAAGTGGCACCCGGTGGTGAGCATTGTTTACAAGCGGTTATTAGTGTTGAGACTTTATCCGGTTCAGCTTAACTCTCTTCCCACCGCGCAAGAACCCCTCTCGGTTATTCCAAGCAAACGTGCAACGCCTAGTACACGAGAGCGAAAATCTCCATACCACCCCCCCCGCCAACAGCTTTTCGCGCCAAATTTTTTGCGCGCAAAAAATTTGGCGCGAAAGCAGTTGTCTGAAAGCTCAAGTACGTATCAGGGCACTACAAAAGAGTTGAGTCGGTTTTAACCTACAATACCGGCCCCCGCTACTGGCGGAGGTGGTATGGGAACCTCCGCTTTCTTGCACTATAGATGTTCAGATAATTAATTTCACAAGTCAAAGTTAACGGATACTATCCCTAAGAAGGGATAGCATCCGTTTCGTTACGTTATTTTTATGAAAAACTATAGAACGAAAATATCAAGAACTATGACAAATGAAAACACCAACCCCATCTATTGGCAATTACTTGATGATGCTGATGCTATTGCTCATGAAGCTTGTCAGCGCATTTTAACATTATCTAAACAATCCATTGAAAAGCAAGGTATATTTCGCATTGTCTTGACAGGTGGTAATACACCAAAACAAACTTACCGTCTATTAAAAGAAGCCGATTGCGACTGGGCACATTGGCATATTTATTATGGAGATGAACGCTGTTTACCCGAAGATGATGTTGAACGTAATAGCCTCATGGCTTCACGCACATGGTTGGATCATGTGCCCATTCCTGCCACCCAAATTCATCCTATTCCCGCACACTTGGGCGCAGTGGCAGCCGCACGTCAGTACACAGACGTTGTCAAAAAAGCCCTCCCTTTTGACATGGTGCTGCTTGGTATCGGTGAAGACGGGCATATTGCTAGTCTCTTCCCCGGACACACCCACCCTGAAGATGAATTAGTCCATGCCGTTTTCAATGCGCCCAAAGCACCACCAGAGCGCGTGAGTCTCAGTGTCGCTACTCTGTGCAACACGCATAAATTGTGGTTTTTGGTGACGGGTACTGGCAAACGGGATGCGGTAGCCGCGTGGCGGGGCGGAGAAAATTTGCCCGTCGCCCAAATACAGCCGGCAACTGGCGCGACGGTATTAATTGATCGTGCGGCTTATGGTAAGTAAGTACCTTAGCAAAAATTTTCAGTAGGGTGGGCAGTCTTTTTTGCCCACCACTTAATTTAATGGTGGGCAAAAAAAAGACTTTGCCCACCCTACGTAATGGGCTGTGCTCAATCCGTTTATTCCCCGGTTCAACCCTTGTATCTATTAAAACTTATTATCCATAAAGTTTGTTTTGAAACCGCTCTGTGGCAAGTTCAATTTCAGCCTTCACAAAGTTATCCACTAAATTATCAAACCGCTTTGAAACTTCAGTTTTAAGTCGTTTCCCTTCTTTTACTTCTTTGCGGTGACGCTTTTGCTCATCTTCGGCTTCAATGAGTTCCTCTCGCTCACGGCTTTCGATTGATAAATTGACTCGATAATTCACCAAAAAATGCCTTTTTTTCGCGAGTTCAAAAAAATCCAGCACTGTCGAAATGGCTGTTTGTCCTTGGTTTTTAAATTTGACAGTCAGTTGGTTCGCGTCAGTTTCAGTTAGCTGCATCTTATTGATCACTTGCTGGGCATAAGATGGATTAGCTAAATGAGCGATGAGCAAACTCGTCAATATTTTTCGCGTTTCTTCCTTAGCAATAAACTTATTACCAGAAAAAACCGTCTGCTGCATGTACGGCTGATCAAAACTAAAAAATGTCCCCTGTTCCCGAAAAGCCAAATCCAATAATTGGATAAATCCTTGGGTGGCATGATCGGGCACTGGCACTTCAAAACGAGCGATATCTAATATTTGTGCCCAAGCTTCAAACAAAGCACGTTGGAATAACACGTACTGAATAAGCGGTGATACATTGGCTTCTTTATCCTGTTTTACCGCGACTTCAAAATCGCGGAAAATGACACGCGCTGCCCTCGACAATTTTCGGTCCTTGATTGAATCAAGAATTTGAGTCACCACTTGCTGTGCATCTGAAGCATTCGGCTGTTCACTTTTGGCTAAGTTTTTGATTTTCTTCAAGTGATGACCGAATACATCAAATGCTTTGGCAAAAGCTTGGTTACCAAACAAAAGCCGTTCAAGAGAAGGAATAAGGTATTTTATCACCTGCTGTTCCAAAATCTTTTTTTGGTTCGGGGAAAACTTGTTCCACTGAATTTCCTGATAATTTGGTGGCGTGTCGTCGCCATCAAAGATCGGCTCTAAAGCATTTGCCACTTCATCAAGCTGCAAAATATATTTCATCAGCCGTTTCCGAGGTGCAATGCATTCTTCTAGTGCTTTGCCAAGAATACCAATTGAGGTAATAGAATAGGGGCGAATGATTTGATTCGATGCCCCTTTTGTTTTGGTATTCCACTCAATCACGGCTAATCCTTCGCGCCCACGCTGTTCGAGTATATAATTACAGAACTGGCGACAAGTCAGGCTAGAAAGGGTATTGTCAGACAAAAGAATACTAACGTGCCCACTTATCGATTGAACCTTATTGTTGATATCCAGAAACAAACGGCGAAATATTTCTGATACTGTTGGTACTTGTACGTGTGCTTCAGCTTGATTCTTTGCCACCGTGGCTTTGGGTACAAAAAGAATGCAAACTGGCACGCGGGTATTTTTAAGCAACTCTGGGTGCTTTTTATAAACTTGTTGGAGAGTGAACAGGCGATGTTGTCCATCAATAATAACCAGTTTCACGCCGGTTTGTTCGCTGTCAGCGAGTGAAACTTCTAGTTGCACCGGTTCACAGCGCACCCCGACAGTCGTTGTTTTACCGTCGTTTTTGATTTGAAGTGGGTAAGCATCCGGCTGTTCACTCGGGAAATAGGTGAGCTTAAACAAGTCCTGCCATTCCCGAATAATGTGTTTAACCGGTTTTTGCCCCTCGGTGCTAACTGTCACAATTTTGCCACTTTCGCTGGTATAGTAGGCTTCCATAACTTTACCTGTTACTGGTACAATCGCCGCCAGTAATGGTGGGAAATACACCGTTCTCTCGTTCTTGTCGTTGGGGGAAGAAGTGTTCAAGCTGGGGTTCAAGTAGGGTTCCATTTCTAAACGTACTCGTTCTTCATCAATATACCGTTGCATCAACAGTTCAAAATTGAGTTTGTCAGGAGAAATCTCTCTGGCAAAAGTCAAATTTGACAATTCTGCGCATGAAAAAGTGGTTAAAAAATATTCTATTGGAAAAGAACCCCCGCTGGCAAATATGCCAAAGCTACCTACGTGTTTAAAATTATCCGTGGGTTCATCGCTAAAAAAATCTAATAACATAAGTCAAATTGCCCTCAGTATCAATTAGGTTTCAGTTTTTTATACGTTTTTAAGATTTCTAGAACCATTTCTCCGTAATCATTTAAAAGAGGACGGTATAGTAATCTATTTGTCATTCTAGTGTCAACCGGCGGTTACCTACTTAATGCAAGCAAGTATAGTATTTCAATAGCAATCGCTTCGCCAATTTAGAATTATCTGGAATTGAGGGATACTAGCCATTTTAACTATTCTTCATCAGTCACATAATAGAGTTTATACCTATTTAACGTAATTCATTGATTTAATTGTAATTGAAATTAATTTTAAAAGTAGTTTAATAAAATAAAGCACTTAAGATTAAATCGGTATAATATCTAATACCGTGAAAATGGGAATGCGCTCTTAGTTCATATTCTCTAATGTGTGAATTCCTTACCACCGATAACTGGGATAGTGATTTCTTGAACATAAAAAAAACCGTACCTGCATAAAGACTAAATCTAACTAATCCACTGGCAGTGTACTTTTTTTGTGTTTTAATAAACGCCCATCCTAAACTTTCTATATCCTGAATATTCATGGCTAACCAATCAGTGAAATCCGTATCCAGCATGGCATCCGCTGTGACGAAAGAACTATCGGTAGCCATTAAATCCATCTGTAAAAAGAGTTCACCCTTGTTGTTAAAGTGTCCTTCAATCATATTCTGCCACAAGCGCCAGTTTCGTTTAAGCACATTTCCATGAGTACGGCAGTTGGGTGTTGGAGCGATGCTTTTTAGAAACAAACTTCTGGTTCGGGGTAAATAAAATAGTCCCCACTGCCTGGTTCCAGAATGAACGACCAACCGTAATGTTCAGTCATTAATGCCGGGGCGATTTGAGCAAAAATAGCTTCATAACGCTGTTCAAAAGCGTCATCTTCCGCCTTACGTATCGCTATTTCTTCTTTGGAAAGGGGTGGACTATCGGGGAAAAAGGGGACTACCAAGTGGGATTCTTCTTTTTTATTTTGGGTTCATTTTCATTTTTATTTGTCAAGTGGTGGGAAAATTTTGGATTTGGAGGCAAACTCATTTGGAGAGATTTGTTGTGCTGAGGCCGTTATTTTCAATTGGTTGGAATTGATGATGGGTTACGCCCCGCTCTATCCTCCTCAATGCCATTAACTTAAGCATTCGTCATTCCTGCGAAGGCAGGAATCTAAGCACTCGAACCCCTCCGCAGGAATGACTACAGCTCACATGGCCTTAAGTTAATGGCATTGCTCTATCCGCCTACGCTTGCTAAATTACATGGCTTTTATTCTTTTTTTAGCAAGTGAATGATTTCTTTAAGATAAGCAATTTCGTTGGCTTGTTGTTCGTTGATGAGGCGGAGTTTTTCGAGTTCGTGTTGGCAGTCAGGAGATTCAGAGGGATAAACGCTAGTATGTGATGAACTATTATACTTATTACTATTTTCTATGACATTAAATACATTTTTCTCACTTAAACCGATCAGATTAGATAATTCTATTCCAAAAACAGTTGCAATTTGTTGAAGCCTAGAAAAATTAACATCTGTCCTCCCTTGTTCTATTTTAGCATAGCCACTCACGGCCATTTCTAGCTTTTCCGCCATATCTTCCTGTGACCAGCCTTTGAACATACGCATAAACTTAACCCTGTCGTGAAGTCCCATAAAACGATACCTGTAGTGGTTAGAATAACTACTGTGAGTATATGGTTTATTCAGAAATTGTGCATTATCATGTGCTCGTCAATTTTAGTCATTACGCTAAAAATGTTTGGCAGGTGCAGGGTGGGGTGGTGAAAATCCGGTGATTTGGGGACAAAAAGTGATCCAGTTTTTGTTCCGCATTTACAGAAAAATCACTAAAAATAGTGACTTAAATAACCATTTTTTCATTAGTAATTAATACTTCACAATTCACAATTCGCGCCTAAAGTTTTTGCGCGCAAAAACTTTAGGCGCGAACACAATTTTCACCACCCCAGGTGCAGGGCCCCTTCATT
>QNER01000419.1 GCA_003646175.1 Candidatus Parabeggiatoa sp. nov. 1 | reverse complement strand
TGGTTGCACGAAACGACTTCAATCGGATTGAGTGCCAACGGTTGGGACTGCTCAACCAGGACTCCAGTTACAAACTGAGTAATCAGGCATTAACGGAGAGCGAATCACCTAATGGCCAACTTTTAGTAGGTTTTTAGGAGCAGCAATGTGTGTAGTTACTTGACTGATGGGGCCATCTAAATGCCAATTAATTTAGTAGGACTGATAGATGGATAGTGTTATTAAAAAGGGGGTACATTCCCATTCCCATTCCCATTTTAGGGGTAGCCAATATAACTCATTGATAGACACTGAGCAGGTTTGCTTGGGAAGAAGTAATGTTTTTGTAAATATCACGCATGGGCTGTAAACCCCATAAAACCCAATTATTCAACCGGTACGATTAAAATTGGTTCACTTGAGGTACGCCCTACTAATGATGGTTTGGTAGGAAGTTTAGCACCGTGCCTACGTTGACTGTATGTCGGTAAGTTATTGATTTTATATTATTTTTTTAATTGTACCGTGGTAATTGGATTCACATGTTCTCAACTATAAGGCATCAACAATGGAAAATAAATCTGCGACAGATGTTTCCTCTAAGACAGACCACGCATTTTACGGGGTCTCAAAAACATTCTCAGTACGAAGCGGAATTCTGGCCGCTCTTGGGATAAGCTTCTTGCCGATAGTTCCGGTCATTGGCAACGCTCAGGCTGCGACCACAGCGCAACAAACCCCTTTGGAGCAAATTTGGTATTCAGGAGCAGGCAATAATAAGTACCTCATTGATTTTTCCGATAGATTTCCGAACGTGATGTGCGGTGGGGTTGTTGGTCAAGGAGCCGGTCATCATGGTAGTGCCAGCTTTACCGATCCTGTTTCTGGGCAACTGAAACTATACACCGATGGGGTAAAGCTCTTCAACGGAAAGACGAATAGGGTGTTGGCGAATGGGAGCAGCATGGGCGGGAACGCGAATGCGGCGGAAAGCGCGATGATTGTGCCAGTACCGGGCTCCAATCCAGACTTGTTCTATATTTTCACAAACAATGCTTCTAGTGTGCATTTCTCGATAGCTGATTTATCCAAAGGCGCCAACGGTACTGTCACCCTCCTGAAGCAGTTGCTCGCCAGCAGTACGGGTCAAGCAATCGATGTCGTACCGCATGCCAACGGCAAGGATTTTTGGGTGTTGGTATTCAACACGGCAGCTAGGGTGCATGCCTATAAGGTGGATACTTCCGGCATTGCTCGTTTGCCCGTTTCATCGAACACAGGTGTTGCCGGCGGAACCACGTATTCTATTAGTCACAGCCCTGATTACAACACACTTTCGTTGGGGTGGGGAAACAGTCGTATCGCTACGGCGACGATAGACCGCGCGACGGGTATCATTTCAGAGTTCAAAGTCAGAGTCACGGGTCAAGTCGGCTATGCGAGTGCTTTCTCACCGGACGGTACCAAACTGTATTACGCCAATGGTGCCCAAGGATATAGTGGAAGGCCGTGGCAGATTGACCTGAAAACCGGAAAGTCAACCCAATTGAGTACCACAAGTGCTTTTGGCGGTCCAAAGTTAGCGACCAATGGCAAGATTTACTGGACAAAGTACAACCATGGTATGCTCAGTGCAGTTGATAAGCCCAACGCAGCGGGAACCGAAGCCCAATTCACTCTTGATGCATTGTCTCTGAACGGCTGTAGAGGTTCATATAACCTGCCAAACCAGACGGCATCCTTGCTCAACTTTCTCAAACCGGTTGATTTTCATACAACGATTGTGGGGCCTGGGCAGAGTGTTGGGAATATCAATTTCGGTAACACTCTCATCAAGCTGGGTGAAATTGCGGGCATAAAGTGGGATGACCTGAACGGAGATGGGGAACGCAATGAGAATGAACCCGGTATGGCAGGTGTGACTATTTATTTGGATATGAATGAGAATGGTGTACTCGACGAAGGTGAACGCAGTACAGTTACGGATGAAGGCGGACTGTACAAATTTACTGGCTTAGAAGCGGGAACCTACGTGGTGCGTGAGGTGGTTCCTAAGGGTTATAGGCAGACCTACCCGTCGAGATAGATGACAAAGTCAGATTAAGACTTGGTAGCATCGCAACAAAACCCGAAACGACGGAGACTTTTGGTAACCTAACCAACTCAACCAACGTCGCACGTATTGTCCAATGCGCTCAGCATCCGCACTTGGCTCATAAAGCCGGACAATACGGTCGATTGATTAATTTATGGATTGTTGTTTTGGCAACCGTCAGTGGGTGTTTCGTTCCAGCCTAACAAATCAATGCTTTGCGTCGCCCGGCCGATGAAGTTTTTATCGGGAGTGGGCGACGTTTAAAGCATTGAGCGTTTGATTTACAATACGTACCGCCACCCGCAACGCGGGTGGGGGTACTCACTACCCAATCGTCCCTAAATCGCACCTAAACAGAGCCACAGCACAGACAGAAGTTCATCCAGCAGCTTTAATTCCCCATCATTCAGCCCCAAGGAAATCCCACACTTCACCTTTTGATAATTCCCCCCCCCAAAAAGCATTGCCACAACAACCTTTGTTCCAGCCTATCGGAGGTAGTCAGGACTACCCAAGTTCTTAATCACGCCTGATGGTATTGGGTTCGTTGAGTCAATGCCATTAAGTTAAGCACAAATACGTTCTATTGTAGGGTGGTGAGGGCTTTGGTTGCCCACCTGCCCGGAGACGGTGGACAAAAAAAACACTTTGCCCACCCTACAAAAAACCTTAACTTAATGGTATTGGGTTCGTTGAGTGGGATTGATTCAAATCGGTAAATGACATCCGGGCAACCATAAAGGATTGCCCCTACGTTTTGCTATGATTTGTAGGGGCAATCCCTTGCTACAGCCCTTGTGTGAAGCATTCCTATTCTATGACCCCAGTGTCCGCCTGACAATCAATATTTGCAAAATGTCGGTTTCTTTTCCTTAAAAATTAAGGATCAATGTGTAAAATATACTTCGTTCACTTCCAGACAAGGGTATTTCATTCAGGCTTCTACGACGAACATATTCAGGAAAGGTAACCTGTGTCTCAGTCATATTTTGGATTGATATAACGTGTTTCAGTTGCAAAAATTGGTATTTATGTTGATATGCCAAGTTCAAATCAAAGCTAATGGAATCATTCACTTTGGCTTGCGAACCCTGCGAAGAACCGAGGTAGTTTCCAATAAGAGAAAAACCAATCCCTTTAATGTTCTTATATACCCCTGCTGAAGCGGTAAAATTGGGAACATACTTAAAATTATAGTGATCCGTACCAGGCAAACGATCGCCATCGTCACCATGAACATAATCGAAATTAAGGAAAATATTGGCCATTTTGGGATTGAAATACTTCAATTCAACTTCCAAACCTTTCGCGGTAAATTCATCACCATTAGTATAAACACTGACGTTATTGGCAAGCGTACCCCCTTCCAGAGTAACGTCTCTTTTTATACGATGGATTTTGTCTTTATAAAGAGAATAATAGGCCAGCGTCTGGAAATAGAAATGCCCTTGCGTGTGCTGATAACCTAATTCAAAAGTATCCGCCGTTTCGGGATTTAAACTTTCGCTTCCAAATACCGTATTAGTAGGCGTAATAAAATATAATTCAAATAAACTCGGTGTCCTAAATGATTGTCCCGCAATAAATTTAATCGCATTCTTGGCATTGATTGAATAGACGATTGTGCCCCTTGATGAGACATTTTCTCCGAACGTTTCACTGTAAGTCAAGCGGTTACCTACAAGAACCCGCCACGCTGGCGAAAGCTTCCAATCAACTTGTGCATAGCCAGAATATTCATGTACGCTCCGATTGGAAAGATTGTTTTCCGCCAAAAGAGTATGAGTCGATAACTGAATATTTTTATATTCCCGACTTTTTCTCAGATCATAATCGCCGCCCACTTCAATGGCTAAATTATCGGAAATTGAATAAATATTGCGAATATTGCCCCCAAGCCGCTGCCCTAAGACGTTAGCACGGATGTCATCATCAGCCGAACGGGAAAAATTGCGTTCATTCCAGTCATAAAATAGCTGTAATTTAGAATAGAAGTTTTCATGCCAATGATGGGAATAGGTATATCCAAGCAAGAGCCCATCAACATCATGATTATTGCCAGCCCCAGCAGAAAATTTTTGGGTAGAACCTTCAAAATTACCTTCATCGTTTTGGAACGCATTGAGCAAAAATGAATGCCCATGATATTCGAGCAAGACATTCGCGTTGGTTCTATCTTGATAATCATCAAGCGTACCATTGACACCGTCTTCATCCGTATAACCCGTATGATACCTTTTGCCGCGTTCTCTATTAAGGGCCGCAAAGACTGACAATCCCGTGTCTGAATGATGGCGATAGTGGGTTCCGATTGAATGGGCGCCTTTATTGCCAATGCCGGTATGAATCTCAGCGTTTTTTGAATGGGGCGCCGATTTGCGTAAGATAAGGTTAATCGCACCCACATAAGCTTGCGAACCATAGATCACCGACGCTGGTCCTCTTAATACTTCGATGCGTTCAACATCATGAATACTCACTCGCTCTAGATTGCCTTCCCCAGTAACTGCGTGCCAACTTGGCACATTATTGATCATAACTAACACTTTATTGGCGTAATGATCTTGCAATACCCCTCGCACAGTCGCAACTTGTTGTTTAAAGGCCGTCCGATAAACTTGAATGCCAGCAAGGGTTTGCACAGCTGCGGCTATCGACGCAAAATTGTGTTCTTCAATCATTTTCCGATCAATAACTGTCACTGTGGAAGGGCTTTGCAAAGAAGTTTCGGCCTGAGTGGAAGCAATATTGAGTTCCAAATCCAAAAAACGTTCCAAGCGAAGAAAACGTAATTCGTTTTGCAATTCAGTGTCTTCATCCCATACCAGAGTAGAATCATTTTCTTGGGCAATGCTAAGATTGGCCGAAAATATCACAATACTTACAACAAAAAATAATAGAGCATTCATTGACTAATTAACCTAACTGAAAATGATACTGTTCGCTTGTCATTTCGACTAAAGGAGAAATCTTCTTGTTTGGCGACAGATTTCTCGCTGCGCTCGAAATGAAAAAAGTAAAATTTGTGCCCGCGTTGAGTATACGAATTTAAAATTTATTCGATAATAAAGTGAAAAAATATTATAACTTATTAACTTATGTTACGCACCCTCGGCACTGGGGTAGGGTGTTAAATTTGAACTGATTTTGCTCCTAATTTTTCACCCTATTTTTCTGTCTGAATCAGGATTGACAGGATTTAAGGATTTTCAGGATAACTCTTAAGAATTTTAGGATTTATCCTGAAAATCCTGGCCGCCTGAAAATCCTGATTCAGACAAGAAAAGAGTGAAAAATTTTGACTCCAATCGCATCAAATTTAACACCCCAGCACTGGGGTCGCCAGGGCCTCGTCAAAGTTTAAATTAAACTAACTATTTGATTATTGTAATTTTTTTCAATTTTATCATGAATTTAGACCATAAATTATAACTGACTGTTTTTTTTAATATAACTTATGTTACGCACAGTGCTTCAAAAATCCAAAATCAATTTTGGATTTTATAAATTTTTTGGTGGTTAGGAGTCCAAAATTGATTTTGGTTCCCAACTCAAAATCAAAGTATTTTGTCATTTTAATTTTTGAAGCATACTGCGTAACATCAGTTATAAATAATTCTTGTCGTTATTATTTATTGATGGTTGGAGTTGGGGAAATAATATAACGACAGGAATTGTTTATCATAAAAAATGGATTGGTGAGCATTATCATAATCTTATTCTTTACTCATGTTACGCACAACGCTTCAAAATGAGTCGGCCCTACATTGAGCTTTTATATTCTAGGGGCAATCTCTCGCAGTTGCTCCTTTCATTTCACGGCCATGAAAAAGTCTTAAATCGCGAATAACGAATAATGAACAACGGCCTTCGCATTTCGTGATTTAGAATCCATCAAGAATATACAAGGTATTTCACTCTTTTTGGATTTGTTACGGACACGAGTTGGCGGAATGGTCGTACTCTCTAATCTGGCACAATATTTACAAGTTGCCCCACAAACAACAAAAACTTGGCTAGTACAGCAATCACTAAGTTCGCATAAGACTTTTTTAGATTGCTTTGCCCCTGAAAGGGGCTGACATACCAGCCTAGGGCAACGCCCTAGGATTTATGGGTTTAGAATTTTAAAGCCAAAAAAATCAACACAAATTGTTGCGATATTAAATAAACCTTATGATAAAAATGGAATTCGTGTTACAAATCCATTTTTGTATTTTTCATAGCCACTTTGGCTGTAGACTCCTTAAGGCCGTTTGAAGAGGGCAAAACGTCTTGGACAGAATCTATATCAGAACTATTTGATATTAATTATTTTCAAGCATATCAGTGGAATCGTTGCAGCGGTATTTTAATAAATTCCAAGTTCTAAGTAAGTGCCATTAGTTATACCGATTTAACGTCATTCATTGATTTACTTGGAATGGTTATTTTAGGCATTGGGCCGTTGAATCCAAAAAAAAACCTTCAAGGTTTGGCAAACCTTGAAGGTTTGGTACTCAATCTTTGTTGTTGGTTATGTTCTCAAACCCTAAAGTGATAGAACGATGATTGTTGGGTTTAATGAACAATTCTATTGAGAATGCTAAATTTGTTGTTAAGGCTTCCTCTGGTACATAGAACCGGAGACTAAATGGAACCGATTGATCCGTTGGGATCGGTAATTTCCAACTGCTGATTTCTGATGCGTCGATTTTGGTGGTGGATACTTGATAAAGCGTCGATTGAACCGAATAAGCCGGCGAGGTGATATCGCCAGATTTGCTTTTCAGAAAGGTGCCCTCATTATAAATCTTGAGGCTCCCATTGGTACGCGCAACGTCTGGAGTC
>QNER01000418.1 GCA_003646175.1 Candidatus Parabeggiatoa sp. nov. 1 | reverse complement strand
TACAAGGTTCGCCTTGTACTCCTGATATATAGATGTTCTTTAGAACAAAACCTTCAAGGTTTCCAAAACCTTGAAGGTTTCTAACTGAAATCATTCGTGATTTAGAGATGGTTGTTTAAAGTTGTCTTTAATCGTCCCATCCAGCGTGTTGACGGTTTGGCCGGGTTTTAGCTGTATTGTTTGCTTGGAATTGTACAAAAATATTGGCACTGTTATATCGGCCTTTTGATCTAATTCGACCCTAAAATCTGGTTGAAATAAGTTATTGCTGCCATTTATCCACACTGTTGAAGGCCCTTGACTGCGCACGATTAAACCATTGAAGGTAATGTAACGAGGTCGTTTCTGCGGGGGCGGTGGGTTTCCGGTTTCATCAGGCGGTGGTGGCGGAGGCGGTTTATCTCGCTCGGCGTTAAGCGCAGCACGTTGCTGAGCGGTTGTGAATAAACGCGACAAACCGTCGGCTCGCGTTGGTTGATAAAAAACAATGGGTAATAATAATAGTATAGCCGTTCGAGTAGAACTGTTCATATGTCTTCTTCTATTTCAGAAATGTACCAAGCCAACACACAATTAGCCTTAAAGTAAGGATTGGAAACGTTGTTAACATCGATTTTATCGCGGAGCCGTTTAATATCACAGCGTTGCAGATTAAATAAACCGGTGAAGTGTTGAAACTCTATCGTTTCTATTAATTTTAGAACATCTCCTTCGTGTAACAACTCTAAATTTAAAATTAATTGTGTTTGATAAGTTTTAAATTCAGGTTCTATGATGATAATGTCTTGAAAATCGTACAGTTTATTTTTTAACAATGTATAGTCGGCTGTGATCAGTTCTAGATCAAAAAGAAGTGTTTTAATTTTGTCCACCATTTTTAAACGTTGTTCCTCAACGGTTAAAAGCGGCTTAATGGTAAAAAATCCTTCTTTTATCAACTGATTAAATTCTTTCAAATAGGCACCATTAACAATCTTTAATGCTTCTTGTAGATTATAGTATTTGGCATTTACCGTCTGAAATGCGTTACGTTGTTGACGTTCCCATTCGTTCATCAGATCGTGATATCGCTGGCTGCCTAAAATAAGGAGAACGCTTATGATAAGACTTAAACTTAGCGCAATCAACGCACCAAGTATAGCACGCCACTCAATAGGCGTGGCTGTTTTAGGAAGATTCATGGGGATAAGTGTGCCTAATTAAAATATTGATTGCAAACGGGGCGCGGCTCACCTCCTCCGCTTGTGAGCCAATTTGCCCTTTGAGTACCCGATTGGGATTGTAGGGTGTACGCAATACTTCAACTATCCAAGAATTGTGTTGTTGGCGTAAGTCTGTCACGAATTGACGGAAAGTGTGTAACGCATTTTTGTAATTGCCCTTAAAAGAAGAAATTTTACCATGCAATCTCATCCCTTCAATGAACTGTTGGGTTGGAACGAATGCTTCTAAAGGATTTTTGCCATTCTCTGCTTTATCTTCATTGTTCGTTTGAACAGATTTTGAGTAAGGTTGAAAAATATCTGCGGCCGAATGGCCTATACCCCATTCCAGCCGTTCAATAAACACGTCAGGATGATCGTTCAAAATCTGACTGAGTTTTTCCCACGCTGAGCGCGGGGAAATGTGGTGTGCTTTGAGATGACGGCCGACATCCACGACATTTTGAATGAACAAAATATCAATAGGTAAGTTTGGCTGCCCTTGTTTGTGTAATTGTGTTAATTCGGCCTGACGGTTCGTTTCTTTTTCGGCCCATTCTTTGCCGCTTTGCTGGATAACTTGCGCCTTTTCTAGAGTCATTAAGCTTGTTATTGTCGCGCCTGACAAGAGTAGTGCCGAGGTCAGATAAAGTGCCTGACGCGCTCTGCGATAAAAAAAATAGCGAGTGTCGGTGGCGGTTGCATAATGCTTGGTGGTGTACCAACGGCGCGACAATTGAAACACAATAAAATCATGTAAATATAGGGGATTTTCCCCTTTTGGTCCTTGGTTCTCCCTTTCAAGTTGCAAACCCGTTTGGTGGGCTAACTGGCGATTATCTAAAACTTGTATATTGAGATTGGCGGAATCATAGTCAAGGTGCTTGTTTAAGGCCGTCACCAAAGGCGTGTCGGTGAGTATCACCACCAATAGCGGTTCGTGTGATTCGGTTTGTGACAACTTATGGGTATTTTCTAAATAGTGCTGAAGAGTGATGATTTGTTTTAAGACATATTCGGCATAGTCCGGTTGAGGGTTCAGTGTGTTGAGTGGAATCAAACGACTGAATTGCAATTTTTGGTTGACAAAAAAGCTTTGGCGTAACCCGGCTGGGCTGGATGAATTGGTAGGCGGCGTGTGTGCAACCAACAACATCTCAGGTGCTTTGGGGAGGCATTTAAGTAAGCATTCAGTTAACAACGGTAGGGAATAAATGCCTACCAATGGCACTTTATGAGCGATGATCAAATTTAACCAAGGCTGCAACAAGGCGGGATTGTTGAGTGCTGTAAATAATACGCGATCATTAGCACGCCCTTGCTTTTCATGTCCTTGGACAACCCCATAGGTATAGGCAGTCTTGTCAAACAAACGCTTTTTTTTATGGCTCATCAAGTCACGGTGATCTTTGCCTACCACATGTGGCAAAAGGGCAGTTTGATAGCCTTCTTGTGTGGTATCGATGAGCCAATAGATCGGCGTTTTGCTATCACTGCTTAAATACTGGGCAAATTCGGCTTCACCGTTGTCAAGTATTTGAAAACGGTGAACTTCTGTCACGGTTTTGCCTTTTGCGCGAAAAGCGCGCAATTCATAATCCGATAGGTAGAGAATACGTTTGCTCATTTTTTGTCTATGCCACCACTCACTTGAACAATAATATCATAAAGAGGGCCGAACACCGAAAGTATAACCCAACCCAGTAATAAACCCAATATGACTGTCATTGCCGGTTCTATCAAGCTTTGAATTCTGTCAATGGATTCTTTAGCTTCGCGCTCATAAAAATAGCTCACATTCAGTAGTGCGGCATCCAATTCACCGGTGGTTTCGCCAATGCTGACCATGCGTAATACCAGCGGTGGAAATAAATGCACACGTTCAAAACTTTCACTAATGCTCACGCCTTCAGTAATATTGTCATGCACTTGTTGCAAAGCCTTTTCAATCACTAAATTACCCGCCAACTTTTTGCAGATATCTAAACTCTCTAGCACGGTGATGCCGGAACTAAATAACAGCGCAAAAAAGGTGGCAAAACGGGCCAAAATAACTTTTTCCAGAATGGGGCCTATCAACCATACTCGCAATTTTAAGCGATCCATGGTCAAACAAAGGCTGGGACTGACTCGCATGGCCGCTTTCATCGCGAAAAACACCAGCACGGGTACTATTATAATGAGATACCAATAGCTGATAAATACATCAGACACGGTAACCAGAATACGAGTTTGTAGAGGTAGCTCTCCGTCAGTGCTTTTGATAAAGGTCATTAACTGTGGTACTAGATACAGCATTAAAAAAAACAGCACACCAACGACAATAATTCCCATGAAGGCGGGATACATGAGGAGTTTTTTGGTTTTCGCGGCCATTTCATCATGCCATTTCAGGGTTTCTGTCAAATGTTTAAATACGACACTTAAATTGCCGGTTTCTTCGCCGGTGCGAATCAAGCTGACAAATATTTGGTCAAAAATCTCTGAAAACTCGGCCATGGCTTCGGATAAACGCGCCCCGCCTTCTACATTTTCAAGCAAACTCGACACGACTTCACGGAATCGTGACTGCGGTAGGCTATCGCGCAAATCGCCTAAACCTTCTAGTAAGGGTATGCCGGCACGGGTTAAATTTTCCATGTGAAAGCAAAAAGTAATCAATTCTTGGCGCGTGACTTTACCAATGCGGAAATTACGGGATTTTTTAATGTGGTAATGGATCAGATCCAACCCCATGCGTTCTAAACGCATTTCTAAGTCACTGATATTATTAGCACTCAATTGGCCTTGAACAATACGGCCTTGATTATCCATCGCTTTATAGAAAAATGGCTGAGACATAGTTTTGCCAAAAAAGTTGTTAATTATACCTTAGGGCAAAACCTTGAAGGTTTCCAAAACCTTGAAGGTTTATAACTGAGGAGTCCAAACGAGGCTAAAGTTTCGCGAAGCGAAACTTTAGCCTCGTTTTTAGTTTGGCCAGTTCCAAGATAAATCTTGGACTCCTGCTACCCTATGTTCATAAAAGTAGCATTGGTTTTTCATCTGTTAGTTTCAGTAATTTGGAAACCAGTGCCAACGCATCTTCAACAAATGCGTCCAATTGTTCCCAATTGTTTGATTTGTTGACTGTTTGAGTGGCTTTTTCAGCGATGATGCGCATTTGATAAGCCCCCTCTTCTTGTTGATTGCCAGGGCATTTTTCGGCACTGATAAAAAGTTCAGGCGTACTCGCCCCTTCTGGAATAATTCCTAACAAAAAATGATAAGGGATGCCGTCATCACTTTCAATTTCTCCAAGTATTACTATGGAAAATTCGCCAAATTGATAGCGGCGTTTTGGTATTGCTGTCTTAATTATAGGTAGTGCCATTAGTGTTGATACTGGAAGTATAACGGATTGATGGAATAAACGGATTGATTTTCAATTTAAGCTTAAGGTGGGCAAAAAAGACCTGGGTGGCTACGTTTTGACTACTCAGCCCTGAAAGGGCGCTTTATTAAAGCCCAGGGCAACGCCCTGGGAACTCAGCCCTGAAAGGGCGCTTTATTAAAGCCCAGGGCAACGCCCTGGGAACCCATTTTAATGTGCCCATAAAAGCGGCCTTTAAATACCTGGGGCGTTGCCCCAGGCTATAATAATCTCAGCCCTGAAAGGGCGCTTTATTAAAGCCCAGGGCAGCGCCCTGGGAACTGGGAACCAATGAAAAGGCCTTTAAATTTAAGGTGGGCAAAAAAGACCTTGCCCACCCTACGTGCAATTTGCGATTTACGATTTTCACCCCCCCACGCAAAATCAATACACCGATACTTCCCCCGTTGGACGACGTTTAAAATCAATAATTTCAGTTAGAAACCTTCAAGGTTTGCTAAACCTTGAAGGTTTTTTTCTTTTAATACACCGACACTTCCCCCGCTGGACGACGCTTAAAACGCTTATAACTCCATTGATATTGCGTAGGGTATTGTTGGATACATTGCTCTATTGCTTGATTGAGGGCGCTCGCAGCGGTTTCAAGATTTTCTGCTGCAATCTCGGCAGGTGCCTGAAAAAAATGCAGATGGAAACCCTGGCTGTGTGGTAAACGCTCGGCATACGCAAAAATCACACTTGCCCCAGTTTTGCGTGCTAAGCGCGATGCTAACACTATGGTATATGTCGGGATACCAAAAAAGGGGGCAAAAATGCCCATGCCTTCATTTGGAACTTGATCTGGTAAAATGCCTGCGAGTTCATTTTGGTGCAAAGCACGATATAACGCACGCACGCCAGCGTTATCGGTGGGTACAATACGCCCACCGGTACGCGAGCGGGCGGTATAAATCAAGTCATGTAAACCGGCTAATTTGAGTGGACGAGATAAAGCGGTGGACGGATAACGCGAGCAGACATAGAGTCCCACTATTTCCCATGAAGCCAAATGGGGCGTCAGTACTAATCCGCCTTTACCCCGTTGCAAGGCCTGTTGTAAATAGGCTTCGCCGCTGACTTTCCGCACTAATCCTAACATCCGCTTTGGCGGCCATAACCATAATGCCCCCATTTCGCTAAAGGTTTTGCAGGTTTCAATTAAACTTTGTTTGGCTAACGTGTCTTGTTCAGCGAAAGACAAGTGGGGAAAGCACAGGCGGATATTGGTGCGAGTGACTTGGGCGATGCGTAACGTTGTGCGCTGTGCTATTATCCGCCCTAGCAGCGTGGCAATACCATGGGCTGTGCGTAAGGGCAGTGACGCAAATAGGTGCAATAACCCTTTAATCAGTAATACTCGCATGTTAGTTATTATCTTGTGGGGGCTTGCTGATATGACGTTGTTGTATGGTACGCCCTATTTTTAGTAGCAACAATAGTGGCAATGCACCGTGCATCAGTAAATCAAAAATATCGATAGGGCGGCTTAATGTGCCTTGAAACAACATTCTGAGTTTTTCAATGAGATGGGGTTCGGGCATAAACGGTGCTAACCCTAACAGGAGTGAGCCGATGATAAGAGCATCCCAAGGTAATTTGTCTAGCCAACGCATATATGAGTTTCTCCGTTTGTGTGTCTGAATCGAGATCAAGGTTAAAACAATTTAAAAGTAAAGTCTTTTTAAGCATAACTACAAGGATTGTTTATAAGAAGGGATTTAAAACCATAACTACAAGGATTGTTTATAAGAAGGGATTTAAAACCATAACTATAAGGATTGTTTATAAGAAGGGATTTAAAACCATAACTATAAGGATTGTTTATAAAAAGGGAGCTAAAAATTAAGTATCAGTCATTTCAAAATGATGAGATAGATTGCCGAGATTTAATGGTGTCAATGACCCCCTATTTATAGCATCCTTTTGATGGATGCTGTCCGTGTAACTGGTTTGTAAGGTAAAAAAAAATGACACTCAGTAAAGACTATGAAGTAATGCGCGGCGCACTGACTCTCACATATTAGGTTATTCGATATTCTCGATTCCAGATTAACCTATAAATCTAGCCTTCCTTTGATGGATATTAAACTGAGTACAGCTTCTTTACGGATTGTACGGATTGACTTTTAGCGGAATTGGGTTCATTCTTTGATTTCGCTCATTCGCTGTACTATCTAATAATAACTACAAGGATTGTTTATAATAAAGGATAACTACAAGGATTGTTTATAATAAAGGATAACTACAAGGATTGTTTATAATAAAGGATAACTACAAGGATTGTTTATAATAAAGGAT
>QNER01000417.1 GCA_003646175.1 Candidatus Parabeggiatoa sp. nov. 1 | reverse complement strand
TTATTCGTCTTAGCGTCTTAGCGGCTTTGCGTGAAATTAAAAATGCTTCACAGATTGAAATTATTTTTCTGAAAATCTATAGCCGTTTTTTCGTACCAGGTTCGCCTGAAACGAATGATATAGATATTCAGATAATTATTTTCAAAGGAGGTTCTTCTTAAAACCAATCTCACGCAAAGGCGCAAAGGTGTTAAGTATTATTCGTCTTAGCGTCTTAGCGGCTTTGCGTGAAATTAAAAATGCTTCACAGATTGAAATTATTTTTCTGAAAATCTATAGCCGTTTTTTCGTACCAGGTTCGCCTGAAACGAATGATAATAATCCTTATCAAAAACGAAGCACCGACAGATCAACAGCGAAGTTTATCCGTTTATTTCGCGTATCCGTTGTACTTTACTGTCAATCCCTTCTAATAAATCCTTTCTTATAAACAATCCCTGTAGTTATACTTCAAAGACTCCCCAATATTTTTTGCATACTTGCCCCAGTTAGATTTAACCAAGGCTCTTCATCACAAAAAATATCGACAACTTTGGTTCTTAATCGCCAAGGACGGTTGCGGAAAACTTGTACCACTGGGCGGCTGTTCTGTGATTTCTGTGATTTTGAGAGCATTGATTTAGGGATAAATAATAAATCGCCGTCACCCAATGCTTTTGGTATTAACACTTTTATCTTACCAAGATTCATGGGTTGCACCGCAAGCTCAGTGTCAGGGGGACAAAGCTCTTGAATTTTAGTGAGGATAAGATGACGATTAATTTGAAACCATTGTTGTGCCAGCCAAAAACTCATCCGAACCGGTAAAGGTTGTTTGCCAGCTATGGATAAATGCTGGCTATTTTGTCCAATAACTTCATCACCCTCTGCTGTCAAAATCTGCACAGTATCGACGGGTGCCGGTAAAATAAATTTACCCGCCGGTTTGCTTGACTTGTAATCAATGGTTTTTCCAGAGGCGAGTTGAAAAGTCCATTTAAGTGGCAAATCGGTGGCAACCACCCAGTACCAAACTTCATCGACTTGTCGGAGCCATTGCCGCCGCTTGCCAAATTCATAAATAACACCAGTGCCAGCGTCTGTCGGTTGGAGCGTTTCGGGATAGGCAGAAATAAAGTATTTATTGGGATCATCAGCGGCGTTAACCAACGAAAGTAGGTGATAATTAAATACATTATCCGCAGCTAATGAAATATCAATAAACTTGCCAATACCGGGCGGTAATAATTGTATACCTTCACCTTCCAGTTGCAATTGTTTAGAGAGATTTTCTAATAACTGAGTTAGACTGTGCGCCTTTTGTGTTAATAACATACAAGGCATTTGAATATATTCAGCACTTGACGCTAAATTTGATACGGTTTCATACCGCTCAGTTATTTTTGGAGAGATAGTCGTCATATCTGCAACGACTCTCCGCATAACCACTTGCCATACTGGCAATTTTTTCACAACAATGGTAGTTTGTATCTCCCCAAAATGTACGGATTCTATACTGACTTGCGGTATGCTGGTGACTGAAACCGCCGGGGAAATTTTGGCTACCAAGCTGTTGAGAGCCACTCGCGCATATTGATAAGTGACACCAAAGTGAGGGATATAGTCAGTGTTTGGTGGGTTGTCCCTTTTAAAACCTTCAATGTTTGGTAAACCTTCTTTAAAACCTTCAAGGTTTGATAAACCTTGAAGGTTTGGGATTACCGTGACATTATCCTGCTGTATCAATGCAGCCAGTTGTTTGACATCAAATGGATCGGTGGGAAAAGGTTCGGTGCCGGTTTTGCGGAGATAGAGATAACTGTCTACCGACGGATCATTCGATTCAGAAGGCCAACTCAAACGAACATGCTGCCCATCTTTGTGCAGTTCCACGGTTGGGCCTTCTATATTGATTGGATAGGCGCGTGGAAACACTTTCTGTGGTGATGACGATTTGGTTGTCAGTGTCCCTATTTCCGGATGTTTCAATTCAAAATAATAGGCATACCAATATTCGGTATCAAGCTGTGACGGTAATTCGACATAAAATTGATCGTTTGCCGGTACCACAAACTTAACTGGTTTCCCCCCCCCTTCACGGCTTACCACCAGTTGACCGGGTAACGGTGGCGGTGCCCATTGCAAATTCACTTCATTAATTGCCGCTTTAATTTCTACAGTCAGTTTTTCTGTTATCCCCCCAACACATTGCGCGGCCAATTGTCCGGCTTGAGTACCGACGAGTGCCCGCACTTGTATATAAATAGGCACCCAAGGGGGTAGGTTGGTAAGCGTAACAAAAGTTGTGCCTCGTGACACTTCTAGCATTTGTTCATCATTCTGATAATAAACCATGATTTGCCAGCCAGAGGTATAGCGTATATCTGGGGGAAGTTGCCATTTAAGACCAAGATTGTTTTGCTCTTGTAGCCAGCAAATATTTTGCGGTACTTGAGGTTGTGGTGGCACAATCACAGTTGAAGTCGTCTTAGCGCAGCCCATCACACCATTTTGAAACACGGGTTTGACATTGTATGTAACTGCAATGTCAGTGGGTACATCAGTATCAATAAAAAAAGGGTTATAACTCCGTTCAGATACCGTGACAGTACCTACTTCAGTCTGCCTATAGACGACACAATAATCCGCATTGGGTGGCATTTCCCAGCAAAGCTTGGCCTGTTCAATCAACGGCTCAACCTGAAGGGCCTCAACTGGCACGGTAGGCACAACCCATTTGATCACTGGGCGCGGTGACAGTTGTTCGTCGAGAACACCCCACACACGAACAGTGACGGGTATGCCAATCGGTAAATTCGGCACAACCAGACTTAAACCTTCACTGCGCGCAATTTTACCGTTGTACAAGCTCTCGTTATCCACATCACAGAAAACTTGCACACCTGAAACTTTATGAGCCGGTGCGTGTTCAGAAAACTGCCAAGAAAGGTTTAACACATTCTGTTGCAAGTTGACTTGAACCGCCGGCAATGGCACCGCTTCTAAAACACGCGCCTTCACACTGGCAAACCCAAAATATTTCTCGTCATTAGCCACTAACCGAACCACGGCTTGTACATGGTAATGATAGTCGCCCTGCATAATGTTTTCGTCAATAAACGGGGGCGCATCAATCCGTGCAATTTGTTGCCAGGTATTGTCGGTTTGACGCTCTATCTGATACAGAACCCCCGGCACTTCTAGCCAGTGCAGAATCACCCGTTCTGCTTGAGGTGGCAAAGCCTGTAATTCGCTGATTGGCACATAACCCGCTACCCACCCCGAAGCCCAACCGGAATACACATCCATCATTCGGCTGGCGATGCGTAGCCACCGCTTTTCCCCCGCAGAAGTGCTCACGGTATAGCGAAGTATGAGCGGCTCGCCACAGGATGGACAAGACACCTTGGATATTCCCTTCACATGTCCATGCGGACAAAAACCTTTGGTTTCTACTTCAAAAGTGCCCAGTTCTTTCTGGAAAGCATCCAGTTCCTTGACAATATAACAATCCGGGAGAGGTTTAGTCTGTTTCCAGTCTAGAAAACACTGGCTGGTTTCCGGACTCGTAGTCCACTCAAGGATTTCCGGTGTCACCGGTAAAGAATGAGGCGTTACCGCCCCGCCAGCCGATGGTGAGTAGATATTGCCGCTGTACCTAGCAATAACAGCATAAAAATAGGTGTGACCCGGTAATACCGTTTTATCTTCTATAAACCGGCGATGGGTATCCAATATCTCCTCACCGATTTTAGTTCCCTGTTGAATATTTTCCGGTATATGACTATTGTGCCGTAAGATGACATAGCTTTTTGCGGATGGCATAGGCAACCAACGGATTATAATCGCGCCGGGTTTTTCTATCAGGCTGACTTTTAAAGAAGGTGCATAAGCTATCTGCTGGAAAGCGGGAAAACTGGTAATGTTGTCGAGCTTGGTTTCCGCTTGGATTTGATATGAGATAACACCGGGTAACGGATCCGGATCACGTAAAATGAAAGTATTTTCCTGAGCAACCTGATGCCTAACAATAATCGTTTGGGTATCCGCCACCATTCTTGTCAGCACAATATTGGTAATGGCAATATCGCGTGGGAGATGGCATTCAATTTCTACGCAAGCAGGTTCATTATGCTTAGAGTTATCCAGAAAAGTTTTGTTCCTAGAAAAACCTTCAAGGTTTGGCAAACCTTGAAGGTTTGGCACAAAACATTCAGCACGTAAGATGATAGGGGCTGGAATCGGATGCCCTGATAATTCACGCGCCAACTGTCTTAGCATTTGTGCCGCAGTCTTCGCATCTTGGCAACGTTTGTCGCGATCCCTTTCAAGAAACTGAGCAATCACCGGACGTACTAACGCGGGTAACTGGTTGCTTGCCAAGAAAGGGCGTTCCGCATCACGTATGCGTTTATCAAAATCTTCCTTTTCATGTTTATCAAGTGTACCTTTTTTATGCCTTAATTCATTTCTGTCGGTTTCTATTTTATTGAATGCTGGCACATATAAATCACGGAGAGGACAAACACCGGTTAACAGAAAAAACAAGGTGGCACCCATACTATAAATATCAAAACGATAATCTGTTTTCTGCCAGAGTTCGTCAAATTCTGGCCCCTGATAACCAGGTGTCACATTGCCATAAGCCGGGCTGCTTTCCTGAAGTTCCCCATTTAGAATCGGACAGACAGCTCCCAAGTCAACGAGAAAAATAGAGCTACCCCATTGATCAACCAAGATATTGCCCGGTTTGATATCTTGATAAAGCACCTGTCGGGCATGAACTGCGGCAAGCGTTTCAGCTAAGCGATAACCAATCCGTATTGCAACCATTGGTTCAGGTTTATCAATGGTTTCCAGACTGGCAGCCGCAATTTGACTCATCACCACATAAGGTTCATTTTTTAACAGGCTTGGCGCACGCGCTTTAATAACCGGATCATAAGTTTGCTCATAAAATAAATCAATCAGTTGTGGTGTGACAGCCAAGGAGCCGTGTAATCTTTGTAGCATTTTGGCTTCATGTTCGATTTGCTGACGTGTTTCAATAATATAGTGACCTATTTTATCGTCTTGGCAACCTTGATAATTATATTGAGCACACTTGATTAACACCGGTATATTTGGCAAGTCAGTATTGGTACCACAAGGTTTCTTCCAAGCTTCATAAATAACGCCTTGGTTGCCGCTTGCAAACACACCTTTGATTCGGTAATGCCCCCCATGAAGAAAGTCTCCTTTAGACAATAATCCTTTATTTGATGTCTGCGTATGACTTGACGTTTGCGGTGAAAATGTTGCCGTCGCCCAACTGACGGCCTTTCCCACCGCTTGAATAAATTCAGACACTGTAGAATAACGAGTCTTTGGTTCTAATGCCGTTGCGTTGTAAATCACTTCTGCAAACCTTTCTGGCACCGTACCCATTTTCGGAAAACGTAGGTTTTTGTCTAACTGGTTGCCCACCCGATAGATCGTATTCATCAAACGAGTGAAAGGTGAATATTTGTTGATAGCATGGGGGACAGATAGGGGATCAGAACCCACCAAAAGGCGGTAGAGCAACATGCCTAATGCATAAACATCTATTTTTTTGTTGACTTTTTTTTGTGTTTGTATTTCAGGTGCAGAAAAGCCTTCATATTGGCTTTTTCTTAGCTGCTCTGTCACAACAATTCTAGCATTTGCCTCTGGTGTCACTGTGCCAAAATAAGCCAATGTCCCCAAAGCACGAGCAACGGAAACATAGATTTTGTCAGGTGCCAGTGAGCCATGTGCCCAACCGGCTTTGTGTAAGGCATCAACACCATAAGCAATTCTAATAATAATCGTTGCCGCTTCTTCTGGATAAAGGGATTCATAAACCGTGCTAAGAGGCATACCGATGGGTTGTTCTAACAGAATATAAGGTTCATTAAGGCGACATTGACGTGCCAGTCCAGCTTCAATCACATTCTGCAATGCCACCATCTGCCCGACTTGGATAACAGCGGGCAAATATCCGCCGCCATTTTGCCCAGCGGTGGCAAGCACTTTTGCAATGTTGACAAGTTGTTGTCGTCGTTGAGTCACATGGGCTGGTTGCTCCGGGTTGTCATAAGCCGGCAACTTGAGCAATGCTTGCAGGACAATTGAAGGCTTTTTACTTGCCTGAATGCGATACGAGATCACACCATCCTGCACACATTCTTGCTGGAAGGCACTGAACTCAAAATCACTGTCATCCGGGCGGATGGAATTTTGTTGATGAGAATTGTCCATGTTTTCTTATTCAGAAATAAAAAACTACAAGGATTACTTATAATAAAGGATTTGATCACACTTCTATTTGGGTTAATGATGTGGATTGTCTTTTTTAGTAATTACAAGAATTAGTTATAACTACAAGGATTACTTATCATAAAGGATTGGCTCAAACTTGGAGTTGGGTTAGTCATGTCGATTGTATTTATTAATAACTCATGTTACGCACAACGCTTCAAAATGAGTCCACAGGGGCAACCATAAAGGATTGCCCCTACATTTAATTATATATTGTAGGGGCAATCCCTTGTGGTTGCCCTTTGCGGTTGTCCCCGCTTTGCTGCGCCCTTTCACCAAACATCATCATGGTATGGAACTTTCCGCTTTATTGCACAAACTGTGACAAGTCGAAGCAATGTGCGTAACATCAGTTAATAACTACAAGGATTACTTATAATAACGGATTAGATCGCGCTTTTGGTTGGGCAATTATCTTTATAAATAACAGAAAGCGGTTGATTAAATTGACAAAACTTCTAGTTTTAAGCCCATTTTGTCATCAATAAAAATCATTTTTTATAAGCAATCCTTGTAGTTATTACCAGTTTATCCTTTCTTATAAGCAATCCTTGTAGTTATTACCAGTTTATCCTTTCTTATAAGCAATCCTTGTAGTTATTACCAGTTTATCCTTTCTTA
>QNER01000416.1 GCA_003646175.1 Candidatus Parabeggiatoa sp. nov. 1 | reverse complement strand
GTGATGCTATCGCTTTTTTGGCGATAGTATCACTCAAAAAAAACCTATTTTATAGGCGTTTTTTTTAAGTTCAAGTCGTGATGCTATCGCTTTTTTGGCGATACGATAGTATCACTCAAAAAAAACCTATTTTATAGGCGTTTTTTTTAAGTCTTGGGATAGATTGATTTGAGCCACAAAAGTGATACTATCGCAAAAATAAAGCGATAGCATCACAAAATATTTTTGGTCCTGTACATAGAGCCTCTTGTCAAACTCTCCCCAGGTTTTACTTGGGGCTATTCAAATTCAACCCCTACGGTTTCACCTGGGGCTACGACAATCAACCCCTCCTGCGGGGTTGCCCCAGGTAACACTTCCGCTATTCACTTTTTAAACTCTCAACCCCAAAGGGGTTTTCAGGCAAAATTTTTTCTAACTTTTGCCTGAAATGTGAATAGCCCAAGATAAAACCTGAGATTTTGCAAGAAGCTCAGTAGAAATCATTTTGGTGGACAAGAAAAACCAAGTTTTTCAAAAAATTTTCGGTAGTCCTGTTCCAGTCGTGATGATGTCCAAACGGATACTATCCCGGGGAAGGGATAGCATCCGTAACATCACTACATGTTTAGGACTACCAAATTTTCAAAAAACTTGGTTTCTCATAGCCTATTTTTCTGAAAGTGTGTATAACCGAACCCTAACACCCTCGATGACGGGGGATTTCTTAGGCATTCATAAGGAGAAAGTTATTATATGGCACAGGTAAAAACTCAAATACGTGAAGCTGATGATATTGTCAACAGATATATGCTCGGCTCAATAAGCGTGGGTTTGCTGCCTATTCCGCTAGTCGATCTGTTCATTCTATCAAGCCTCCAACTTAAGATGTTGCACCGTCTTGCCAATTTGTATGGTATCACATTTGCCAAGCATCTTGGTAAATCGTTGCTAGCGTCGTTGCTGGGCGGCGGAGCCTCTTTGTCGTTCTCCTATAGTTTGGTTAGTTTGACAAAAAGCGTACCTTTCTACGGACAAACGACGGGCATAATCAGTATGTCCCTATTTGGTGCTGCTTCCACTTATGCTATTGGAAAGGTGTTTACCCAGCACTTTGAATCGGGCGGCACCTTTTTGACCTTCGATCCGCAAAAAGTGGCTGACTATTATGCCGAGCAATTTGAAAAAGGAACCGAAAAAGCTAAGAAAAGCAGTGTTGGGGTAAAACCTTAGTTGGTATTTTGGCAAAGAAATCCGAGAATCACCGTCAAAGAAATCTTTGGAAAAATCGGATTTATAGAAAAAATCAGATCCCTTAAGGATAAGCAAGTTAACCCATCTATTTGAATAAACCATGAATGCAAACGCTGTTGTTATTGAACCTCCAGAATCTGCCACCGCTTCTGTCATTTGGTTGCACGGTTTGGGTGCGAATGGACATGATTTTGAACCTATCGTGCCCCAATTGCCGAAAAATCTCACCCGCCACACACGTTTTATTTTTCCCCATGCGCCCCAGCGTCCTATTACGATTAATGGCGGTATGGTGATGCCAGGCTGGTATGATGTTTTTCCTACGGATTTTATTGGACAGCCAAATGCCCAAGAGTTGAACATTCAGCAAGATGCTCAAGGCATACAGGCTTCTGATCAAATTGTGCGTAATTATATGGCTCAAGAAATTGAGCGTGGTATTTCCACCGAGCGCATGGTTTTAGCTGGTTTTTCGCAAGGTGGCGCGATTGCGTTGCATACCGGCTTGCGTTATCCGCTCCCGCTCGCTGGCATTATGGCATTGTCTACCTATTTGCCATTAGCCGACACGGTGGAAAATGAAATCCACGCTGCCAATCGTCAAACCTCCATTTTTATGGCACATGGAGAATTTGATCCACTCATATTACTGCCTTACGCACAGCGCAGCCATGCCCACCTAGAGAAACTCGGTTATAACGTTCAATGGCATAGCTATGATATGGAACATAGCGTTAACCCGGAAGAAATTGCTGATATTAGCCAGTGGTTGAGTGCGCGTTTGCCGTAACAACCTTTTTCAGTTATTAAACGGGAAACTAGAATCGGTAATCAGTAATTTAGAATATGTAGATACTGAAAAGAGTAACAAACTGAACCCAAAAAGAAAATGTTCCCTATTCTTAATGAACCATTCCCCATTTAAAATGAAATATTAACTTGACAATGTCATATTATCAGGAGTACAAAGCGAACCTTGTACGAATAAGCATAAGCTGCGTATTTTCTCATTCGTTTCAGACGAACCTGGTACGATTATGTCATATTATCATTCGTTTCAGGCGAACCTTGTACGAATAAGCAGCGTATTTTCTCATTCGTTTCAGGCGAACCTGGTACGATTAAGCCGCGTGGTGATTGAAATGTGATCGAGGCAAAAGTTTGCGGAGCAAACTTTTGCCTCGATCATTGTCAAGTTACGAGACGTTGTACTATTTTTGATAAACTGATAGGTGGTAAGATAAATTGAGCGAACTAATCGACTTTGAAGATAAAGTGATTGAGGAGGAAAAAGAGATGCCGTCAAAACGACATAGCTTAACCCAAACTAACATCACCGTGTTATTAGGCAATGATGAGAGATTTTCAACGTTTGTTGAGTTAAGTTTGGATGCTACCTCAATTGACTTAAGCCAATTTGATCTTAAAAACCAAGATGAGATGGTACCGGACATCAGTGTTTATATTGAACCGCCATCGCTTGATGACGAGCCGGGTGAGGATGAAGTGCGAGTCACAAAAATGCCCGATTTAGCCATCGAAGTGCTTTCGCCAACACAAGCCATTAATGATCTGCTTAAGAAAATAAAAGCCTATTTTGCTCTGGGTGTGAGATCCTGTTGGTTAGTGATGCCTTCCTTAGAAGAGGTACGGGTTTTCTCGCAACAACTACGGCATTATAAGAATTTCGATTTAAACAATAATGAAGTGGTTGTTGATGAAGTGATGGATATTCGTCTACCTATTCAGAAGGTATTTAGAAGACGTTTTGCAAACAGTTTGGGTAATGCGAGTTAAAAACAACTACAAGGATTGCTTATAAGAAAGGATTAACCAAGATAATGTAGTCTCGTAGGGTGGGTAAGCGGGCAGAACGATCTCAAACATTATCCAGAATCCAACTGCCCGCTTGCCCACCATCCTCGAAATTAAAATAGTTTCGTAGTTTCGTAGGGTGGGTAAGCGGGCAGAACGATCTCAAACATTGTCCCGAATCTTAACGCCCGCTTGCCCACCTAGGCAAAAGCTCATTTTCATTTTTGGGAAGATGGGACGCTTTATGGTGAATAATGTCACTTTGTGCGGCACCCTGTGTTACACGACAGAAATGAGTTTAGGGATGGATAAACTCTATTGATTTAAAATTCTTTTAATTGTCAGAATCAGGATTGACAGGATTATTGGCTTAATAGGATGAAGGGCGCATTCCCATTTTCACGGACATAGTACAACGGATACTCTTCATTCCCGGATAGGGCTGCACCGATCGTTCATAAGTACCTTCGCCAAAAATTTTCCGGTTTTTTAAAACCACATAAACTCCTTTATATTATAAAATGGGTTAACGAAATTAAAATACCTGTTTATTTGTGGTTCAGTACTTAATTCTCCAATTCATTCTCTAAAATAGATATTCTTCAAAATGTCCTTTCGCACCTTTAGTTTAACTGCGGCAATTGGAAACAGTATCGTAGGGTGGGATCGCTGTCACTACTTTCTTAAACATTACCCCGAATCCAACCGACAGCGATCCCACCATCCATATCCATGAAAATTGGACGCTTTATGGTAGGCTGTTGATTTTAAGCTTATTTAGGGTTTAAACGTGTTGCATATTTTCATTTCGAGGTGGGCAAGCGGGCGGTGGAATTCTGGATAATGTTTGAAAATGTAGCGACAGCGATCCCACCCTACGAGACTAAAGGTAAATCATTGTGCGTAGAACGGGATAAAATAATCGGCTCAGGCTCTTTCGTACAAGCCATGGCATCATCGGTGTTCAGTGCCAAACCGAACATTTGGTTTAAGGTACTGCTTTTCCCAGCCCCCGTTTTACCAAAAAATACCACAGTGAAAATTTCATTCTCATTCTTCAAAGTATTCATTAAGCGATTCTTCAAATAAAACTAAAAGGATAGGTCTATTTAGGAGTCCAAACTTTTATGTTTAAATAACTTCACGGATAGCATCCCATCGAGCGGGATACTATCCGTTATGGCTTGTGAAATTATTTTTTATAGTTTGGACATTATGGCTGCGTAATATAGACAATAATTTATAAGCAAAACACCAACTCCGAGTGCCAATTTTACCCACTGTGAGGATGTATTTATGGAAGTCCATGAAACAATTAGATTTATTCGTCTGTTTAAAGGCTGATCTCAGGAGGAAATGGCCGAAAAGCTACAAATGGCACTGAATGGATACGCTAAAATCGAACTGGGAAAAGTGGATATCAATCTTTCCCGCTTAAAGCAAATTTCAGAAACCTTGGGCGTGGAGTTAGCACAATTGGTGGGATTAAATGAAAAAAATGTATTTAACTTTATAGAAAGTTTTCATAATGCTTTTATTTTTGATTCTATTCATCAGCAGCAATCTAACAGCAGTGCAACTGACCAAACCACATGCAAACAATGAATTAGAAAAAGCTTATCTAATCATTGAGCAAAAAGAAAAGGAAATTGTTTCTCTTAAAGAAATCATTGAGTTGATGAAAAAGCCAGCGTAAGGTATGTCCGTTGTTCTTTTAAAGAGTGACGGATAGCAATCCTTCGAGGAATATTATCCGCAAAGTTATTTTGTAACCAATTGATTTTTAAAGTAGGGTGGGGCTATTGCGGCGCGTATCCGCCCAATCATGTCAACCCACACACAAAGGAGTATGATTATGAAAAAAGCCAACGTTGGAAAAATAGTAGTGGCTATTGGTTGCCAGCCTAATACCACTCATCGCGAGAACCTGCTCACCTAAATTCACAATTGAGGTCGTGTTTAAGGATGGGTTTGACAATGTCGTAAAAACTGACAGATGAACCGTTGATTTTTTTAGAGACAGCACTGGAGTATGAACAATGACAACAATCACAGAAACTGTAACACCGCAACAGTTCTTAGAACTTTTTCAATCCTTCACGTTCTCTGACAAAACTTGGCTTGTAAACCAATTAAAAAGGCTTATTGAAGAGGAACCGTTACCAGACAATGCCACCTTGGATGAAGCCATTGAACTGTATCTAGCCGAGCAGTGTAGCCTTGGGCGAGCCGCCGAGTTAGCGGGCGTGACACGTTGGGATATCCAAGACACGTTATCTCAACGTGGCATACCTATTGAAATTGACTGTAGCCAATCGGTTGAAGAGATGGATGCGCTTACCAAACGGTTGGAACGCAAGGGGTTGTTATGCTCATCGTAAGTGATACCAATATTCCAAGCTCGTTGGCAGCGTGTGATGCTTTGTCACATCTTTTTCGTTTATTAGAAGCACCAATCATTTATATCCCGCCAACCGTACATCAAGAATTACGAGTTAAGTAAGTGCCATTACCCTTTATGGTAGGTTGTTGATTTTAAACTAATTTCGGTTTTAAACGTGTTGCCTATTTGTGTTCCTATTTTCATTTTGAGGATGGTGGGATCGCTGTCGGTAAGATTCGGGACAATGTTTGAGAAAGCAGCGACAGCGATCCCACCCTACGAGACTAATTTAGGCTTTAAACGTGTTGCCTATTTGTGTTTCTATTTTCATTTTGAGGATGGTGGGATCGCTGTCGGTAAGATTCGGGACAATGTTTGAGAAAGTAGTGCCCGCTTACCCACCCTACGAGACTGTTTTGCCCTGAGTACAACTTCTTTCCGAAATAAACGAATTAAATAATGAAATTATCCATAAAATTTAAGTGCTTGGGTTAATAACACTATTCCCCATTCGTTTTTTTCGCAAATTCGTTGTACTTATTTCCTTCATAACCAAATCCCTTCTAAAATACAATTCCTTGTCGTTAACACATAGCCAAATAGGCCGATAAAATGACTGAACAATCCCCAGAACAAACACTTCACGAAGCCGAAATCCTAATCCAAACGGGCAATCCTGACAAAATCGCTTATGCCGAAGAGTTGCTCCGGCAAATTCAACAACAATATCTGGGGACTGCCTACGCAACGCAAGCCAGTCTTTTATTAGCAGAATCAGATCATTCCCCCAATTCACCACCGGTGCGGGAAAATATAAAAGTGGCAGAAGCTTTATCGGATCGGTGGGCAGGCGTTGGCTCTGTGGAACATCCCCAATTGTCGGCTTTTTTAACAGCGTTATTTGATTTGGATTTACAAGCCGGTGCGAGGATTTCGGGGCTACGCCAGCAAGTCATCAATACACTTTATGATTGGCTCTTAGAAATTGATGATGAAACCTGGCTACACGCATTAATTGAACCTATTAAACAACATCCCCATTTTGAACATGATTTGGATGAGACATTAGCAACTTGGCAACTCGCCAAATTTACCCACCAATATGAAGTAATAGCCACCCAGGTTGAGGCCGCCCTAAAAAATTGGTTAGTTCAGGAAGCCAGACAGTTAATGGCTACCCTGTCAAATCCCAGTTTACCTGTCACCCTGCAAAATCAAGTCACTCAATTACAACAAACGATTGGTTATGTTGAAGATGATATACATCGTCTGACAATATTGTTAAATGATTGTTCTGATAAACCTGTCACTGACTGGGCAGAATTGCAACGACGGACTGAACAAACCCAAGCATTGCAACCGTTTAAACCCAAATCCAATTATGGCGTGCCTGGGGATTGGCAGGATAAGATTGAGAAAAAATTACCGACATTATCGAGTCACATGAAACAATTTCTGGCTAATCAAGCCCAAGCCTGTTTTGATTTAGCAGC
>QNER01000415.1 GCA_003646175.1 Candidatus Parabeggiatoa sp. nov. 1 | reverse complement strand
GATAAGTGCCTGGATCGCTGATTAAGGTAATCCCATCAATAGCCAGTTCAAAAGAAAGTTGATCATTATGAGCATGTCCACCGTTACCATTTTGACCATTAGAACCGCAACGTATAGCCAGATAAACCCTTTCATCACGGTAAAGATAAAGCCCAAAATCAGGATAGGCTGTCTGGGTACCGTGTGCAATGCCTTTATCTGAAGAAGCGGGCCGGCAAACATGCCCTGCCAATTGTTCGATAATGGCTTGTTCTATACGGACATTTCCAGCAAACTTAGCAAAGTCATCCCGTTTGAACAATCCATTAATAGCTGAAACGAGGTGGCGATGATCCAAATGCACTTCATCCCAGTAATCGGCTTCTTCTGGTAATCCCTTATAGTTTTTAAGATGACAATAGCGCGCTTTGGCTTCACGAACAGACAGACGCTGATGTACAGAACTAAGTTTAATAAAACGCCCACTATCATTATCGCCAATTTGAGGAATTAAACCATCAGGGCGAGTCATATCCATAGTAAACTCAGCCATTTTTTGCAGCCGCTCTATATACCAAGAGGGCAACCACAAGGGATTGCCCCTACGTTTCAAGTGCTTGTAGGGGCAATCCCTTGTGGTTGCCCCTAAAATTAATAGCGTCGCATAAATCACCAATTCTCCTGAGAGACGATGATAACTGGTGGAAGCTTCAAAGTTACTACCGTCTGGATGAAATTGTATTTTCACTTCCTTAATGACTTCATCTACTGCAAAAGCTAACCAAGCATCAATTTCTTTTGAACTGGGTAAATAAGCGGCTGCATATAATAACCCGACTATATCAGCTAGATAATGATTACTGCGCAATGTCGGCGAACCTTCCAAATGATTAATAATGTGGTGCCCATGTTCATAGATACTCCGCTTGAATATCGTCATAAATGCAGCATCGAACTCAGCACCGTGTGCCATAAAGAGATCATAAGCCACCAACCAGTTCGCAATGCGTATGCCGACATCCATTGTACAACGCCAGTTTACCCCAAAACGGGGAGGATTAGTGGCAATAAAATCTAAGATTTGGTGACGAAATTCGTTGACATAAATGGTATCGGGTGTCAAAGCATAAGCTAAGGCGAACTGCGGCAAATGCTGCATACGGGCAAGTTCCCAAGGGACTTTGATATCGACTCCCGGTTTATGACCATATTTGATTTTTTGAAACCAAGTCGATTCTGACCAACGGTAACCTGATTTGAAATCCAGATGCCAGTCAATAGGCATATAATCTTTATCAATCAAAGACCAAATCCGTTTTGATTCTGAAAGATTAGCGGCATTAATACGTCCTTCAAGCCATTTTCCTTCCCTATCTGCTGTCACCGGATTACCCATTTTATAACGGTATCCTTCTAATCCTTGACAATGCATACCGTATTTTACCAGCACCCAACCAGAACCGAGTAAATCAAAACGATGCGCTAAATAGTTTTGTGTGACACCCGCCAGCCATTCTTTTCCTTCCAATAATTTAATATCAATCAGGGAAATATAATTATTTAAATGTCCTATAGGAATCTTTGCATCCAACCGGTAAGTGACTGTATGGCTATCCCGCTTAAATTGATAATATGATTTTCCCCATTTCCATAGTATGAAAAGGACTTTCATGGCAAAGATATGGGGTGGCATTTGTCGGGCCTGATCAAAATAAGCTCGTAAGCGGGATAATTTGGAAGTCAACTTTTTTTCCTTTTGAAAGACGGTGTAGAAAAATACCTACGCAACGCGATACGACTTATTAATAGCACTAATATAAACATGACAAAACTGGCTAAAACTTGTGCCCAGGCAACCCCTAAAATACCATTTGTTTGCAATAAAAAATAAGATAATATCACTCCCACCGGGGTGCTTATAGCCACTATAGTCAAGTTGTAGCGCATCAAACCCAGCCCAACCAAAGATACCCCAATAATGGCACAAGATGACCACATTATATACTTTAGCAATAAAATACGGAGATAACTTAGGGTAACAATATAATTCTCACCATAGAAAAAATGTACGATAAACCAAGCTATAACATAGACTCCAATAGCAACAACCACACTTAATGCAGCCATACGAGTTTGGGTTTGAAATAATTTTTGGTAAAACCAAGTTTTATCATGTCCACGTTCACTAAAATAGGGGGTAGCAATAGATTGAACCGTATTTGTAACTTGTGTGGCACCCAAGATCAAAATGGTTGCGAGTGAATAGTAACCTATTGCTTCACGATCATTTGTAAAATGATCTAAGATAAATATATCTGCATATTGTCCTATCATACTGACACCATTAGCCAGTAAACTGAAAATTGCAATAGACATAAAATTGTTGGGTATGGTTTTATTTGAAGGATTTTTTAAGAAATTAATTCCAATCTGTTTAATTAAGGGAATTAATCCGATAATATAAGCTGCGACTGTAGAAAATATAAAACCTTGAAAACCCCATATCCAAGTTGATACAATAATAACAACAAAGGATTGCAATTTAATAATGGCTTGCACTCGTGTCATTTGTTTGATTTTTTTTAATGCTTGCAAATAAATCATCAATAAAGCCGTTAATGCTGCAAAAGGTATTCCTATGGCATAAATTAATAACCATGAACTTTGTTCACGGGAAGAGGTTATTATATTGGTAAAGGCTAAACCGCTTAATAAAATTAATACTAAAAAGCTTGCAACTATAGTACGTTGTATTGCTAACTTTAAAATAGACTCTTTTTCTTCCGCAACGCGATTTTCAGCACAAAACTTGAGTACTGCTGTATTCAATCCAAATCCTGCCAATAAAAGAAAAACAGCAGCATAAGATTGGATAATTTTGATTTGCCCAAACTCAGTAGGTGTCAAGAACTTGGCTACCAACAGTAATGTTCCAAACCCAAGGAATTGAGTTAGAAAGTTTACTGATAAAAGATCAAAAAAACCCTTTTTGTGGAGTTCACTGAGCATTATTTTTCTTCAGATGTGCTTGCAACAAAAAAAAGACCATCTTGTAGATGAATAGAAGTTAAGTGTAGTATTAACTTATATTTAAGTCGCCTAATAAATTCTAATAATGAATAGCGATACTTTGGTGTGAATTGTTCACATTCACCAACATAATATCCGTAATTCACTTCCTGAAAACATTCTCGTTCTAATAATTGCTTAAGAGTTTGAAATGAAAACCAGCAAGTATGCTCTTTATTTAACCATTTTTCTTCTAAAACACCTTTTTTAATCAGGTTAATTCTGGTTTTTGACCATGGGTTAGGTGTGGTTATAATAAGTTGAGTTTTTGGATGCATAAATTTTTTACAAAATTTCAACATTAATCCTGGGTTTTCAAGGTGTTCTATTAATTCACCACAAACTATTACGTCAAATTTCTCATTTAAATCTGGCAAAGAATCTAACTGAGTTACATCAGCATAATAACATTCGTAGCCATACTCTTCACGTATCGCTTTAACTTCTTTTTCAAGGTAATCAATGCCCACAATGTGATTAGCGGTTGATGCAATCATTTTGTGTAACCAGTCCCCTTCTTTGATTTTCTTTTTATAAAGATGAGCATGTTGTACAAAACCAAGGTGAAGTACCTTTTTATTTGTACAAATTTCAATAATTTTATCTTTGCGATATATAAATTTTTTCATAACAAAATTTTTTGTACTTTTTCAAATAAATCATCCATATCTCTTGTTTTAAACAAAACGGTTCCTTCAGATCGTTTACAAACATCACTTGCTATAGCAGGACAACTAAAATATAGAGCTTCTCTGATACTCAAAGCATCACCATCTGTATTAGTTGGGCGTACCATCAAATTAGCTTTTTTAAAAAGTGGCCATAACTCTTTTTGTCCAGTCATAAATAGGAAGTTTTCTTCTATATCTAATTCTTTTATCCTATTTTTCATTTTATTAAGATAACTTTGGTTTTCTTTATCATTTGCCAGCGCAAATAGGAATCCCATATTTGGATATTTTTCTTTTAACTTTGCTGTTAGTTCTATGCACATATCTAAACCATATAAATCGGTGCCTTGATAAAATACTAATTGAAAAGCATTCGCAATAATTAAAGGTTGATGTGCTTTAATGAAATTTTTTGTTTGTTCTGTATATGTTTGCAGGATTATGGGTTCATCTTCTTTTGGTGGCGGTATAAAGGCATTTTCTACAACAGCCTTGTTATTTGGAATTTTTATGCCATTAGATTCATAATATGTTTCTAAATGTTTACCAACTAAAATTAATTGATCTATCTTTTTTAGAAAGATAATAAATAAGCATTTTTTCAATCCTTTGAGTTCAGATATTTTGCGTCCGGAATGATCTGTTAACTTTATTGTAGATTTATAAGGTCTAAGAATGAGTGCAAAAATAGATTTAAAATCTGATCCATGCATATGAATAACATTCATGTTAGGAACTAAAATAAGAGTAAGAATTTTTAATAACTTACCAAAATAACGGCCTTTTGAATAATCAATATTTTTAACAATCCATCCTTCTTTTTGCAACAGCTTTGAATGTCTATAGATATGTACACTTACACCACCTAGCGGTGGTGGATACGATCCTATATGGTAATATATTTTATTGTTATACATTAGATTTTTTTTTCTACCTCAAAATTTCCATTGCCTGTACCTGCTGTCACAAATAAATAGCTTATTTTTTATTTTGGAGATTAAATGTAATTTACTGATAATTTACAAAATTAGTTAGTAATTAATTCAGATTGATATCCAAAAGAGTCAAAACTAATTTTTACGTATTGTAACCTTCATGATTATTCTCTTGCCATTTCCAAGTATCCTCACACATCTGCTGAAGTCCTTTTTTAGCCACCCAATTCAGTTCTTCTTTGGCAAGTGTTGGATCAGCAAAACATGCTGCAACATCACCTTCTCTACGAGCAACTATTTGGTAAGGCACATTCCTTCCACTTGCTTGTTCTATAGCCGCCACCATCTCTAGGACTGTATAACCCTGTCCTGTACCAAGATTATGCGTCATACAGCCTGAGTCTTTTTCCAGTTTAGCTAATGCTTTGATATGTCCTTTAGTTAAATCTACTACATGAATATAATCACGCACTCCAGTACCATCCTTAGTTGGGTAATCATTTCCATATATGGATAGTTTTTCCAATTTTCCTACAGCTACTTGCGAAATATAAGGCATTAAGTTATTTGGTGTATCATTGGGATTTTCTCCAATTAACCCGCTTTCATGAGCACCGACTGGATTAAAATAACGTAGTATAGAGATATTCCAGCTTTTATCTGATTTATGCAAATCTCTGAGAATATCTTCAATCACAAGTTTTGATCTGCCGTATGGATTAGTGGCTGATAATGGAAAATCTTCTTTGATTGGAAGACTGGCTGGTTCGCCATAAACTACGGCAGATGAACTGAATACGATATTCTTAACATCACTTTGCTTCATAACCTCTAATAAACACAGAGTTCCACAGAGATTATTTTGATAATAGCCGAGAGGAATGGTAACCGATTCATTTACTGCCTTGAGACCAGCAAAGTGTATAACAGCATCAATTGGGTATTTTTTAAAAATATTTGCCAGTGTTTGTTTGTTACGAATGTCTGTTTTTATAAAAGAGAGTGTTTTGCCTGTTATTTTTTGTACTCTTTCTAGTGAAATATATTTGCTGTTGCTCAGGTTATCAACTACAATAACCTGGTATCCATACTCAAGTAGAGCTACACAGGTATGTGAGCCGATATAGCCAGCACCTCCTGTGACTAATATTGTTTCAATTTTGTTATTCATGTATTCCGCACATAAGATAGATTATTAAGTATAATATTACCATTTGTTTTAATCAATGCTTTTTTTTAAAGCATTATAACAAAAAAATAGACAATTTTCAAAAATATACTTTCAAAAATATGAACATCGTTGTAAATTAATGAGGAAGTAGGGTTGGAACGGGGAATACGTCATAATGAACCGACGGGGGATTGGCATAACAGCTATTTGTTCTGAGGCCAAACGGCATCATTATTCATTGATTTTTGCTTCTACCTCAAAAGCAATCTCCATAGCCTGCACTTGCTGCCACAACGGAATCGCCCACTCTCCCCCTTGTTTAATCGCCTTGGCAAACATTTCCAATTCTTGCTTTTGTCCTTTATCCATCGTTTTGCTTTGGATGCCCTTAGCTTTTACGCCGACAATATTCAGGCTTTTATAATCATTCATCATTAATACTTTGCCATCGACATAAATTTCCATTTGTTCCTTAGGATATTTATTATTACCCAGGGCAGTATAAGTGAGCGTTGCTACGGAGCCATCTTCAAAGTGCATGGTTGCGACAAAGTTATCATGACGCGAATAGTGATTTGTTTTTGGTATTATCGCGTGAGCGGTGACTTTAATTACTTTGCTATTGGTAAAATAGGTGAATAAATCATAAATATGACATGCTTCACCAATATTACGCCCACCCCCTTCTTCAGTCTGTACCCAATAATCTAAAGGTATATAACCCGCATTCATGCGATAGTTGAGTATCATTGGGTTGCTACGGTGTTTTATCAAGTCTTGTATGCGCCTTGCATAAGGTGAAAAGCGGCGGTTAAATCCGGTTAGTAGTATCGGTGCTGATGAGCCTGCATTTTCATAAAAGGCAATAATTTGTTGTAGTTCATTTTGATTGATTGCCAAGGGCTTTTCTACTAATACTTGTTTTCCTGCCTTAAGGGCTTGCAGCGTCATCTCGGCATGTAGGTTATGACGGGTGGTTATGAGTACAGCGTCTACTTCTTTGTCATTGAGTACTTGTTGATAATCAGTGCTAGCATAGTTAGCTTTGAATTGCTCGGCTGTCGCATTGGCATTATGTCCGGTACGGCTGACAATGGCTTGAATATGATAATCTTCAGT
>QNER01000414.1 GCA_003646175.1 Candidatus Parabeggiatoa sp. nov. 1 | reverse complement strand
CAATCTCTGTTGCGGTGTAGCCGGCGGCTTCCATTGCATCGGCAATATTGGCATAAGCACGGATTAGGGCAACAGTATTTTTATATAGGGCGGTTCGTTGTATTTCTTTGGCTTTGAGTTCTTTTGGGATTTCAGGATTGCCGCAGAAATAATGAATATATGCTAGGGTGTCTTTTGGTGGTGCGACGGGCTCACAAAGCAAAGCGATTTCTTCCAAGGCATTGTCTAGGCGTTCTTTTCCGGCTTTTAAACGGTCTTGTAGCATGATGTCAATGTCTCGCGCTTCAAATTCATCATAGTCTAAATCGGATGTGTAAACGGTGAAGGTGTTTTCTAATTTACGGAAAAGGTCTTTGTAATCAACAATATAGCCGAGTTGTTTGTCTTCGCTGTCCAATCGGTTGACGCGGCAAATGGCTTGAAATAAACCGTGATCTTGCATTGATTTATCAATGTACAAATAGGTGCAACTGGGGGCATCAAAACCGGTGAGGAGTTTAGAAACTACGATTAGCAGTTTTATATTGGCCGGTTCATGTATAAATTGTTGCTTGGCCCAATCTTCATATCGCTCTGTGGTTTGGTTGCCTAAAATGTCCTTATAAATATTATACATGAACTCTTTTTCGGTTTCGGTATTGGTTCCGGTGTCTTCGGTGGTAATATCTCTGGTGCTTGGATTGTAAGAAGTCACTATGGCATATTTGCCTTTCAATTCGGTTTTTTGGAATAAGTCATAATAGCGACAGGCTTCATAAATACTGGAAGCGACTAAAATGGCATTTCCCTTTTCAGAATTTAATCTTGGTTTGGTGCTGAAATCAAAAATAATATCAGTCACGATTTTTTCCATGCGGGAACGACTGCTTAATACTTTTTGCAGGGTTCCCCATTTTTGTTTGAGTGCCGATTTTTGAAAGTCGTTAAGTCCTCTGGTTTTGGTTTCAAACCATTGGTCTATCTTGCGCTTGGATGTGAGTTGTTGATCAATATCTCGTGCTTCATAAACGAGATCGATAATAACGTTGTCGGCAACGCCTTCATTAAATTTGTAGGTGTGAATGTATTGACCAAAAACCTCTAAACTGGTTTGCTTGTCTTTTTTGAGTAAGGGCGTTCCGGTGAATCCCATAAAAACGGCATTGGGCAACATGGCTTTCATGGTGCGGTGCAATTTGCCGCTTTGGGTACGGTGGCATTCGTCAACAAATACAAACAGTTCGCCGACAGTTTTGGAGGGCTGACTTTTTAACTCTTTGATAAATTGATTAAAATTGCCAATATCTTTTTTGCTGAATTTATGCACCAATGAACAAAGTAATCTGGGCGTTGCTTGCCCTAATTGCTGCATTAAATCTTTACCACTACGTGTACGATAGATTTCTGCGTCGGCCTCTTTAAAAACGCGTTCGATTTGTTTATCGAGTTCGTCTCGATCTGTGATGATGGCAATCCGGGCATTGGGGTTATTTTCTAAAATCCATTTGGCCAAAAATACCATGACAATACTTTTGCCGCTGCCTTGGGTGTGCCAAATAATCCCGCTTTCGTAACGCTTGATGTATTTTTGGGCGGCTTTGATGCCAAAATATTGATGTACTCTGGGCAGTTTTTTTCTGCCACCGTCAAATAAGACAAAGTCGTGAATGAGTTCTAAAAACCGCTCTTGGTTGCACATTTTGAGCAGATATTTATCTAATAGAGACACACGGCCTAATAGAGACACACGGCCGTGTGTCTCTTCTTTCCATTGTAAAAAATATTTTTCGGGTGTGCCGATGGTTCCGTAACGCAAGCCTTGGGTGTCGTTGCCGGCAAAAATAAATTGAATGGTTGCAAAGAAAGGTTGGATAAAAGTGTCTTGTTGATTGACAAGACTTTGTCTGATGCCGTCACCAATGGAAACGGTAGCACGTTTTAATTCCAATACGCCTAAGGCAATACCGTTGATATATAAAACAATATCGGGGCGTTTGGTGTGTTCTCCGTTTATGGTCACTTCTTCGGCAAGGGCAAAATCATTGTCTGTTTTTGTGTGCCAGTTGATAAGGTGAACTGTTTCAAAATTTTGGCAGGCTGCGGTTTTTACTTTTACGCCATAGCGCAGTAAATGGTATACATTTTTATTGGTGGTGTATAGACTGTCGTGGTAATTATTGGCAGTGGTTTTTAATTCATAAATCGCTTTGTTGATTTGAGTTTGAGAGTAGTCTTTACGATTGAGGTAAGCTGATAGCAATTCTGCTTCAATATTGCTATTGTTTTTACGGTATTGCCAATTGCCCAAATAGGTGTAGCTTAATTCATCTTGAAATAGTTTTACGACACGGTTTTGGGTGATTCTTTCTATTTGTCCGATTTTATTCATTTGTATTTCTCCAATGTTTCGACAAGCTCATGATTCGACAGGCTCACCAACCGCCAACCGAGCTCACCAACCTAATTAAAAATAAGGTTTTGACTTTGATTTTAATCCTTTCTTATATACAATCCTTGTAGTTTAAGGTTTTGACTTTGATTTTGACTTTAATCCTTTCTTATAAGCAATCCTTGTAGTTCAAGGTTTTGACTTTAAATTTAAGTCGCGTTCCAAGGGATTAAAGTCAAAAGCTAACTACAAGGATTGTATATAAGAAAGGATTAAAGTCAAAGTCAAAACCAATGGTGTATCATTCGTTTGGCACCAAAATTCTACGCACGATCAACAAATAGTATTTATTAAAAAAATACTATTTGTAGGTATCCAATACTTCATATTAATCTTATTTTTCCAGTTAACAGGTTTTGCATCAAACCTTGTTTTAGTTGTTGGTATTTTGCCAGTTTATTTTCCAAGGCTTTTATTTCGCTGTCCATCTCGGATAGGATGGTGGCTATGTGGGTTTGTTCGGAATGTGGGGGAAGATGGACATCTACATCACCAACAACTTTCCATTCTGCTCTTGGCATTTTTGTTCCTGTTGATTGATTTGCAACTTCAATTATTTTATTTGATTGAACTAAATAATAAAGCCATTTGCTTTTTATATTTATTGTTTTTTTTAAAACCCATATTTCAGTTGTGCAAATGCCATCAAATTCAGCAAAAAGAAATTTTTTAAGGTATGGTCTTAATTTACCTAAAAGAACGTCATTTTTAAAAAATAGTGATTTTTGGCTTTTCAAATCTTTTGAGTATGTATATCCAATTAATCTACCGGTTTCTTGTGATATATGTTCTAGCTCAACACATTTATAGTTTAATTGAGAAGTGATTGGATTTATTCTTTTTTTTGATGGTGAACATATCTCCCCCAACTTCTTAACTTCCCAATCATCTTTTGGGGTGAGAAGTTTTTGCATTGCCCCTTGTTTTATCTGGCGTTTTTTGGCAATGCGTTTTTCAAGGGCTTGTATTAAGTTGTCGGTATCGGATAAGACTTCGGCTATGGCTTTTTGTTCGGGTAGTGGAGGAAGGGGGATTGGTGTATTTCTAATTGAACCCAATCCCAAATTTTTTATAGTTGAGCCTGTTAATTCATCATTAAAATATTCTTCTATAAATTCAGTTTGAAGTAATTGGTAGAGCAATTCCTTTTCAATTTTTTCATTCAAATTAATATATGCCGCACTTTTCCCAAGAACAATCTTCTCATTATTGTAAAATGCAATATTGCCAATTGTTCCATTTATAGACAATAAAATAGTTGAATTACTTAAAACTTTTTTGTGTATTAAAAATTCTTCTTTTGAAACTTTTTTTGTTTCTTTTGAAATTACAATCTTACCATCTGTCAAGTTATTTCCATTAACAAAAAAGTACTCTCCATCTGATGAATATTTGGGTGTTGAATGTATTCCATCTCCAATTTTGTAAGTCAATTCATCAAGCGTGACAATTTCCCAATCTTTGGGAATAACCCCAATATCCGTCCTTTTATAACCTTTTTTCATTATCAATTCACCATTCACAATTCACCATTAAAAAGAAAAACCCATTTTTTCAAGATGAGCATTAACCTTAGCCTCCAACTCATTCACCTCCTGATCAATTACCGGCAAAGGCATTTCATAGCGTTCCACCAATTCTTTAATGCGGTTAGTTAAGCGTTGGCTAATCTGCTCAATTTCACTTTTAACCGCTTTTTCAATGGCTTGCATCCATTTATCATCTACCACCAACGTTTTGATTTCATCTTCGTTAAGGGTTGGGTACTTGGCATAGAGTTTAGCATCCAAGTCTTTTTCCGCTTGTTTGATCTTTTTATTGGTAGCGGCTTGTTTGTCCAATAAATCCAAATAGGATTTTAAAATCTTTATTTCTTCCCTATTATGTAGAGACGCACTGCCGTGCGTCTCTACGTTTAGGTGCGTCTCTACGTTTAGGCGTTTCTGTACATTGGCTTTGTTGACGTTCTCCAATTCAGCAAAATAGCCATCCTCGCTGCTGTGTTCTTCAACCAAACCATCAATCTCCGTTGTCAATTGTTCATTATTCATTGTCAATTGATTAATGGCTTGTTTTTCGGTTTGGAAATAGCGATTTATGACCAAATCTTTTGGCACCAAGTCGCAAGCCCAACCTTTATCCACTTTTTTCTTGGCTTTGTTTTCTACAATAATGCGATAGGTTTCAGCTTTCCAACCTTCTGCTGAAATAATATAGCAATCATCTTGCATGGTTTCAAACCAATAACTCATTAAGTGTTGATAAATATCGTATTTATCAATCAAGGCGTTATCGGCATAGTGTTGTAATAGGTTTTCAGCAAATTGTAGAGACACATGGCCGTGTGTCTCTACTTTAGGATTATTGTCAATCCCTAAACTTTTCAAATAGTCAGTGCTTTCAGTCTTCCAAACCTCAAAGAGCACCTCCATTTCTTTGCCAAAAGCCACAAATTCAGGATGCCATTTAATTGTCAATTGATAATTATCAGCTTTTAACTGACTGTATCCCTTACGTTTTTTAAAAAGCGTTGGTTTTAAAGTCGGGTAAACAGCCCAATATTCGGCTAGTGCATCAATGTCTGCATTTGGTATACCCCCTTTTAAATGGGCTTCAATATCTTGTACGTCTTCCGTTGTTTGGCTGTCGATATATCTTGGTATGTTTAAGTTAAATTCATTGGCTTCAATCTCGGCAACGGCAACCATGCGACTGTAGCCAGCAATTTCTTGCCCGGCATTAAATACATCGGTTATTTTGCGAATATCTTGCTCGCGCAAGCGGTTTTTGTTGCCATCTTTGACAAATCCTTTGCCGGCATCAATCATAAAAATTCCTTTACGATTATGAGCATTTTCTTTATCAATCAAAATAATAGCCGCCGGAATACCGGTACCATAAAATAAGTTAGCCGGCAAACCAATAATACCTTTTATATAGCCTTTGCGGATAAGATTTTGGCGGATTTCGGCTTCGGCATTACCTCGAAATAAAACGCCGTGCGGCAAAATTATCGCACCTTTTCCATGTCTTTTTAACGAACGGACGATGTGCAACAAATAGGCATAATCGCCATTTTTATCTGGTGGAATACCATAATCAGAAAAACGGTTATAAGGTTTATCATCAGGCAAACTCAATCCATTGCTCCAACGCTTATCGCTAAAAGGCGGATTGGCAACAACATAATCAAAGGTTTGCAGGTTGCCATTTTTCTTAAACAAAGGTTGAGCAAGTGTATTGCCTTGTTTGATTTCGGCGGTTGGGTTGTTGTGCAAAATCATATTCATACGCGCCAATCCAGCCGTAGCACTGTCTTTTTCTTGGCCTAAAAGTGTCACCATTCTATGGGCTTCTTCGCTAACTTTTAACAATAATGAACCAGAGCCACAAGTTGGATCATAAACGGTAGTCGCTGCATTGGTGTTTTCTTTATTAATGCCAATGATTTTGGCCATAGTACGGCTGACTTCGGCCGGCGTATAAAATTGGCCTTTGCTTTTTCCGCTTTCGGTGGCAAAGTGACGCATTAAATATTCGTAGGCATCGCCAAGAATATCGTCTCCATCAGCGCGGTTTTTGCTGAAGTCTAACGCCGGATTTTCAAAAATGGCAATCAGGTTAGTTAATCTGTCCACCATTTCCTTACCGCTGCCCAACTTGGTAACATCATTAAAGTCGGGCATATCCGCCAGTTTGTTGGCTTCGGCAATTTTACCCAGAATTTTTTTGTTGATGTCATCGCCAATGTTTTTATTCCCTTTAAGCGCCACCATGTCCTGAAAACTTGCACCTTCGGGAACGGTTATCGGCGCAAACGGTACCCCGGCATATTTGTCACTAATGTATTTTATGAATAACATAACCAATACATAATCTTTATATTGGCTGGCATCCATTCCGCCCCTTAATTCGTCACAACTTGCCCAAAGACTGCTGTATAATTCTGATTTTTTTATGGCCATAATTTATTTATTTTTATTTAGTAGCGAGTGTAGGACGCTGGTGCTCTACACACCCTAAAATTCCATTTTTAACATCAATCTAGAATAGCCAGTTACCCGAACTGCCCCCTCACAGTTCCCTTTGTTCTGAACTGATACCGAGGACTCTTCAAAGTGACTCGCTCATCCACGCGGCACATTTTCAAAACCCGAGTCCAAGCAGCGGTAGCAATATGTATAAGACGCGGTTTTGCCAAGTTGAAGTATTTCATCAAGTTATTGAAGGCTTGCCGGGTATAACTTTTCATCTGGCTACTTTGATTTAGCTATCAATATAAATTGACTTTCGCCCAATAGAATCCCTAGTCCTAAAGTTTACGATTGCCATCTTTAATTTCGTCGGTGAGGTTCGTCTCTTTAAAACTTATTTTATCAAATTTCACGAAAGCGTAAGCCTTTTTTTAAATTTTTGGTAACTACTCAGCCCTGAAAGGGCGCTTTATTAAAGCCCAGGGCAACGCCCTGGGAACTTTTTTTAAATTTTTGGTAACTACTCAGCCCTGAAAGGGCGCTTTATT
>QNER01000413.1 GCA_003646175.1 Candidatus Parabeggiatoa sp. nov. 1 | reverse complement strand
TTTTGGCGATAGTATCACTTAAACGGATACTATCCCCAAACCAGGGATAGCACCCGTGAAATCAGTCGTGATGCTATCGCTGGTTTTGGCGATAGTATCACTTAAACAAATACTATCCCCAAACCAGGGATAGCATCCGTGAAATCAGTCGTGATGCTATCGCTAGTTTTTGCGATAGTATCACTTAAACAAATACTATCCCCAAACCAGGGATAGCACCCGTGAAATCAGTCGTGATGCTATCGCTAGTTTTTGCGATAGTATCACTTAAACGGATACTATCCCGAAACCAGGGATAGCACCCGTGAAATCAGTCGTGATGCTATCGCTGGTTTTTGCGATAGTATCACTTAAACGGATACTATCCCCAAACCAGCGATAGCATCCGTGAAATCAGTCGTGATGCTATCGCTAGTTTTTGCGATAGTATCACTTAAACGGATACTATCCCGAAACCAGGGATAGCATCCGTGAAATCAGTCGTGATGCTATCGCTGGTTTTGGCGTATGTATCACTTAAACGGATACTATCCCCAAACCAGGGATAGCATCCGTGAAATCAGTCGTGATGCGTATCACTTAAACGGATACTATCCCCAAACCAGGGATAGCATCCGTGAAATCAGTCGTGATGCTATCGCTGGTTGTAGCGTATGTATCACTTAAACGGATACTATCCCCAAACCAGCGATAGCATCCGTGAAATCAGTCGTGATGCTATCGCTGGTTTTTGCGATAGTATCACTTAAAGTTTAGGCGCAAATTGTCAATGAATGCCTCATTAATTATTAACCCATTGTTTTAGTTCACAATTCACACACAAAAGCACAGTTACGGGTAAATTTGAAATGACAAAGGGGGTTAGAGGAAATTTTTATGCAGAGTTATTTGCTACTACTTATCATTATGATAGTTTTTTTTGTGTTTGTTGAAAAACAGGAGCAGTCAGGTTTTTTCTGGACTGCTTTAATGTTTGCAGCGTTTTATGCGTTAGTCACAGCCTTTGAACAGTCAGTCGTGGCTGCGGCATTGTTGGCAGGTGCTTTAAGCATGGTTGGCATCTATAGTTTTATTCTGATTGAAAATCACTTTGCACCACAGAATATCTTATTTCGGTTGATAAGTGATTTTGATCGCTATTCTCACAATTTTATTGACGATGCCTTTATGAAGGTGTTGCGTTTAGCATCATCGTTTGTTAAGCCTACCATAAAAATCCAGAATGGATTGTATAACAAACGTTATCATTCCTTGAAAAACGCCGTCAACAAGGCACAATGGAAAATGGTATATGAGACGATTAATTCCAAACCTAACCAACGTGCTTTTTTAATAGCATGTCTAACCGACGAAAACTTTAAGCCGGCTCATTATGAAAAATGGATAGCACAAGAGCCTGATAATGCATTGGCTTATATCTTATATGGTAATGCGATGGCAAGTGCCGCTTGGGATGTACGAGGTAGTGGCACAGCCGACATGATTCCCATATCTCGGTTTGAGACATTTTGGGAGCAACTCATGTTGGCACAAGAGGCTTTTTATAAAGCCATTTCACTGGATAAAACGGATCCAGAACCATTCCACAGCTTAATTACTGTGGGTATGGGATTACAGCAGGAAAATAACACATTGTGGGAGCATTTTGTACAGATTATTAAACGAGATAGAAATCACTACTTTGGACACCAGTCTATGCTCACCGCACTGACGGCTAAATGGGGGGGCAATGGTGAAGAGGTGTTCCATTTTGCCAGAAGAACGGTTAAGAATTTGCCTAAAGGAGATGCTCTTTACGGTTTAATCCCAGCGGCACATATTGAACAATGGCTGTATTATTCAATGACTGATGACGATGATGCACATAATCAATATTTTCGATTGGATGAAAACCTGAATGAGATCAATGTGGCATTCGATGCTTATTACAATGGGATTTCAAATCAACCTGATGAGATTGATTATTGTGTACTAAATATCTTTGCATTTTGTTTTTACCAATCTGGTGAGCTTGATAAAACGCGGCAACTTCTTGATATTATTGGCGATAAAGCGACTGATTACCCGTGGGATTATTGTGATGGACCTTTTTTAGCACACGTCGATACCAGTTATACCTATAGCCGAATCTGTCAATCGCTGGGTGTTTCTAAAAAATAGGGTAATGGGATCGCGCCTAACATTTTTAGGTACAAAAAAAGGTTTTGCCAGGCAAAACCTTCAAGGTTTCCAAAACCTTGAAGGTTTCTAATTACCATGGTGAATGGTGAATGGTGAATGAAAAGCATATAGCTAACTTATTGTTTTTTATACATTTAAAATGATGGCATCAAAATGGGATCAATTTTCACCGCCCCAGCACCGGACTTTTCGATAGGATGATTAAATATATATATGGTTTTTCAGAAAAAGGTTTTGCCAGGAGTCCAAGATTTATCTTGGGCGAGCCAAACTAAAGTTTGGACTCCATTTTTACCTATTACAAAGCAAATTTTGTTCCTTTGAATGATCCCAGTGCCCAAATTTGAGTGACATATTTAATTTATTTGAGATTTAGATTGAAATTGTGGCATACTATGCTGTTTTTTCATTTGGCTTAAAGGATACAACCATGGACTTCTTTATTCAGAATGCTTTGGCTTCAGCCGCGCCGTCATCAGACACGGGCATTATCAATCTTGTTATGTTGGTGGTTTTATTTGTGGTGTTTTATTTTCTGTTGATACGCCCTCAAACTAAACGAGCCAAAGAGCACCGGCAAATGGTGGACTCGGTGGCAAAAGGCGATGAAATCGTCACCAATGGTGGCGTGTTGGGACGGATTATTAACCTTGGCGATAACTTTATCGTGCTTGAAATTGCCACCAATACCGAAATCAAGGTGCAACGCCAGTCCATCGCTGGGGTTATGCCCAAGGGGACTATGAAAAACACGCTGTAAAACCATTGTTTTTTATCACTGGAGCTTATTAAATACGTTTATGAACCGTTACCCACCTTGGAAATATTTATTGATTGGTGCTGTGATCTTGGTTTGCGCCCTGTATGCATTGCCCAATTTGTTTGGGGAAGATCCGGCTGTGCAAATTTCCCCGGCTTATGCACGGGATATGAAAATGGATGAGACGGTGCAAGCCACCGCTGAGGCTAAACTCAAAGAAGCCGGTATTGAGTTTACTCGTGTTGATCGGACTCCAAAACAGTTGTTGGTGCGTTTTAAAGATACCGATACGCAACTGAAGGCTTATACCCTACTCAAAGATGCTATGCCTAAATATATCGTGGCGCAAAATTTGGCCCCGGCAACCCCAGATTGGCTTCAGGGACTGGGCGGCCAGCCGATGTATTTAGGCTTGGACTTGCGTGGTGGGGTGCATTTTTTAATGCAAGTGGATATGGAAACTGCGATTACTCAAGACGAGGAAACATACGTCAACGAGTTTCGTACCCTGTTTCGGGAGAAAAAACTGCGTTACAAGGGCAGCATTATTCGTGTTAAGGATGGTGGTGGCATTTTGGTGGTTTTTGACACGCTTGAAAAACGCGAACAAGCGAAAAAAATCATTGAAAAACAATACGATGATTTAGCCATTGCTGAACATGAAAATGTGGGTGCTGATGAATACCGCTTGCACCTCACCTTTACTGAAAAGGCTCTGAACGAAAATCGCCAAAAAGCCTTGCAACAGAATATCATCACCTTGCGTAATCGCGTGAATGAATTGGGCGTGTCAGAGCCAGTCATTCAACGACAGGGTGATGATCGTATTGTTGTACAATTACCCGGTGTACAGGATACGGCTCGCGCTAAAGAGATTTTGGGTGCAACCGCAACGCTGGAATTTCGGTTGGTGGCTCAGGAAGATGATAAATATGGGGGCCGTTTATACCAACGACGCGAAGGCCCCCCAGTGAAGTTGAAACGCCGGGTTATCGCCACTGGTGAACATATCGTTGATGCGGCCGCAACATTTGATCAGCGTTCGGGACAACCAGCAACGACGGTGCGGCTGGATAATAAGGGTGGAAAAAGGATGCTCCAAGCAACTCGGAAAAATGTGGGTAAACCGATGGCCGTCGTTTTTATTGAATACCACATAAAAACCAAAGTCACTGAAGACGGCAAAAAAATCATTACCCGTCAAAAAACCGAGGAAGTCATCAATGTGGCAACCATTATTGAAGAGTTTAGCAATCGTTTCCAGATTACGGGTTTGAAGCAAGGTGAGGCAACTAATCTGGCTTTGTTACTACGAGCGGGTGCTCTCAAAGCACCGATGGAAATCATCGAGGAACGCACAGTTGGCCCCAGTTTGGGTCAAGAAAACATCGATAAAGGCCTGTTGTCCATCATGTTAGGGTTTGTCTCGGTGATGTTATTTATGTGGTTGCGTTATAAAACCTTTGGTTTGGTAGCGAATATTGCGTTGCTGATGAACGTGGTGATTTTGGTGGCTTTACTTTCGTTGCTACAAGCCACGCTCACGTTGCCGGGTATGGCGGGTATTGTACTCACCTTGGGTATGGCTGTTGATGCTAATGTGTTGATTTTCGAGAAGATACGTGAGGAAGTTGCCAATGGTAATAGCCCACAATCAAGTATCCATGCTGGCTATGAAAAGGCCTTTGTCACGATATTTGACGCGAATCTGACGACCTTAATTGCCGCATTAATGTTACTCAGTTTTGGCACAGGGCCGATTAAAGGTTTTGCCATTACTCTGTCTTTTGGGATTGTGACTTCGATGTTTACAGCCATTATGATCACTCGTGGTGTGATTAACTTTCTTTATGGTGGCAAAACATTGACCAAATTGCCTGTCTAAAAGGGGATCGCTCCAAGGACAACCCTAATGGCACGCACGATATAGTTTTTCAGAAAAATAATGTAACGAAACGGATGCTATCCCTTCTTAGGGATAGTATCCGTTAACTTTGAAAATAGTTCCAGGGGCGTTGCCCTTGGCTATATTAATTTCGCCCCTTTGGGGCTTTAAAACTTTTCAATTTGTCATTTTAACTATGTTTTTAAGCCGATTTGATTATAAATTTGATTTTCTAGGTAAACGCCACATTGCGGTGGCAGCGTCGGTCCTGTTGATGGTTATTTCTTTAACCTCTATAGTGATGCAAGGCCTGGTTTTAGGGCTTGATTTTACCGGCGGGACATTGGTTGAAGTGGGTTATAGCCAATCTGCTGATCTTGAAGGCATCCGAAAAACTTTGCATGAAAATGGTTTTGATGATGCTGTGGTACAGCATTTTGGCACAACCCACGATGTGTTAATTCGCGTAGGGGTGCATGAAGATTCAAAAGAGGATCCATTGAGCACTCGCATTTTGCGCCTTCTGCAACAAGGTGACGAAAAAGTCGATATGCGCCGTGTTGAATATGTGGGGCCGCAAGTAGGTAGCGAATTGATTGAAAAAGGTGGGCTTGCCGTTTTGTGGACTTTGGCAGGGATATTGATTTACGTTTGGTTTCGTTTTGAATATCGCTTTGCGATAGGTGCGATAGCAGCCTTAGTACATGATACTGTGATTACGGTTGGATTATTTTCGTTATTAAGATTGGAATTTGATTTAACCGTACTAGCAGCGCTGTTAGCCGTGATTGGTTATTCGCTCAATGATACCATTGTGGTGTTTGATCGTATTCGGGAAAATTTTGTCAAGTTGCGAAAACAACCGTCGCTCAATGTCATGAACACTTCTATCAACCAAATGCTAGGTCGAACTGTGATGACTTCGGTGACAACCGCGCTGGTGTTGACTGTACTGTTTATAGTCGGTGGCGAGTTGATACATGGGTTTTCGACCGCGCTGCTGTTTGGTGTCGTTATTGGTACCTATTCCTCAATTTATATCGCCAGTGCCAGTGCGTTGGCACTCGGCGTGAGTAAGGGGGACTTAATGCCAGTGGTAAAGGAAGGCGCGGAGAAAAAAACCGAAAATTTATGGTGATATGGCAAAACCTTCAAGGTTTTGGAAACCTTGAAGGTTTTTAACTACAATTAACATAACTACAAGGATTGTATATAAAAAGGGATAACTACAAGGATTGTTTATAAAAAGGGATAACTACTTTGACAATGTCATATTATCAGGAATACAAGGCGAACCTGGTACGAAAAACTTTGATATTCAGGAGTACAAGGCGAACCTTGTACTAATGTAGGGTGGGCAACGTCTTTTTGTTGCCCACCATCTATAGGCAAAATATTTTAATAATGATGCCGAAGCTGAGCAAGATTGACAGCATCATTCTCAACTTTGTAAACAATTCGGTGTTCATCATTAATCCGACGAGACCAATACTCTGGTAAATAATATTTTAGAGGCTCAGGCTTACCTATCCCGTCAAAGGGTTGCCGTTGAATCTCTTTAATTAACTGATTAATTCGATTGAGCATCTTTTTATCTGTTTTTTGCCAGTAAAGATAATCATCCCACGCCTGTTCAGAAAAAATAATTTTCACGTCATCAGTTCCTTCTCTATACCTTTGCTACTGTTTAGCTGTAGCACCGACGCGAGTAAGCGTTGAGCATTTTTAGGGCTACGCAACAGATAAGCGGTTTCTTCCAGAGACTGATAATCTTCTAAAGACATTATCACAGCAGCCGGTTCGTTTTCACGAGTTACAATAACCGGCACATGATCATCGCAAACCTGCTGTATGGTTTTGGCGAGGTTTTGATTTGCTTGAGTAAAAGTCATCGCATCCATAAAATTATCCTTAACGCTTGAGTACAACGAATTGATAAATCGAGTGCAGCCAATAGAGTACAGCGAATTGACGAAATAAACGAATTAAACCAACATAACTACAAGGATTGTTTATAAAAAGGGATAACTACAAGGATTGTTTATAAAAAGGGATAACTACAAGGATTGTTTATAAAAAGGGATTTTTCAACACGGCCTTTCATATTATCAGGAGTACAAGGCGAACCTTGTACATATTAT
>QNER01000412.1 GCA_003646175.1 Candidatus Parabeggiatoa sp. nov. 1 | reverse complement strand
GGCTGGTATATGAGTATTACCAACGATATCTTTGATGCTTTCTCGTAAGTACTGAAGCACAAATAAACAGGTATTTTATCGCAAAGGGCAACCGCCAAGGGATTGCCCCTACAATATCGATGATCCCTGTAGGGGCAATCCTTTATGGTTGCCCAATTTATGGTTGCTTCTGTTAAAATACCTGAAAATTTATGGTTCACTACTTAATTCGCTTTTGCTTGGAAAGGGCGAGGTTTTGCGGATTTCGCCAATTTAGCGGGAAGTTTGCAACCGGTATGTGTCTGTTGGGTTACATGCAGGGTGTTAAATTTGGGTTAATTTTGTCCAGTCTTTTTCACCCTGTTTTGGTTTCATCCGAGAATAAAGAATGAAGCTAAAGCCGTCATTCTAATCGATCCGGCCCTATCGGGCTGAGTTTCATTCCAGAATAAAGAATGAGGTTAAAGCCGTCATTCTAAAAGAGCGAGAGTTGTGAATGAAAAAAACCGAAAAACAAACAAGTAACTCAGCTTAAAGGTGGCTGGGTATTGGAGCGATTCATGCACTATAGATGTTTATATAACTCGAACGTCAAGTTTTTGGTGAAAACTGGAGTTACAAAGCAAAGTGATGTGGTACTTTTTCATACTAACTGATTGTTTTTACTTAAAAAAATATATATTGTTTGGTTTTAATAAGGTAATTTTAACAAAACTTTATAAATCATTACTTTAGCAAAAAACTTTTTTCAAAATTAACGGATACTATCCCTAAGAAGGGATAGCATCCGTTTCGTTACATTATTTTTATGAAAAACTATAGTCAAAAATTTCAAGCTGTATAACTTGACAATCTCACATTAGCAAATGCTAAGAGACGAAATGGTTATAATTCGTATTATACTGATCCCAAGTTTTTTTTAAAAAACTTGGTTTCTCTCGCACCATGATTGAAATGTGATCGAGGCAAACTTTTGCCTCGATCATTGTCAAGTTAAGGGAGAAGTGTAAAAATAATAGAGCCGCAACTCCCTAATAACGAGCGTTAATTCTATCTTTTATCTCACTAAGCGTGTTTTCATCATAGTTATAAACACTGCCATGAATTTGATACTCGTATTTTAAATAAGCCACAAATTTATCAATCAAGTTCGTGTCAATGTCGATTTTTCCATTAAGAACTGAAATAATATCATTAACAAGACTTTCTTTTGTCGTACAGATAGAGATACCATTTATTTTATAAAAAGCATTGCCTAATGGTAAAACTTTTTTATGCAGAGCAAGTGCTTCAAATCCTACTGTTGAGTTAATAGTAATGACTAATGAAGCATGAACAAGCAACGCTTTGGTATCTGCATACGAAACAATACTCTTATTATCAAATCGATATTGATAAATACTGTTTTCCATTGGATGGATTTTAAAAACCAGCTTAAATTTATCTTGAATCTCTTGAGGTAAGCTAAAGTAGATTTTTTCAACATATTCAATAAATTCTTGCATATCTCTAAAATCTGAATGGATTAATATCTGTGTGTCGGTGTTAACTTGCAAAGGCACAAAGAAATATTCTTGATCAATATTTATGTCAAGAGAAAACCGTTTTGGTTTAAACAATTGAGATAGCCATAATTTAAGGTAATTCAGCGGTTCATATTTCTGGTTTTGTAGGGGGGTATTAATGCTTAATAAATGGCCAAGCGAATTTAATATCAGAAAACCGCCAAAAAGGCTATTAATTATAGTTTCCTTCCATTTTGATAAGGAATAATCCTTCAATGGCAGATGGCGAGGTACGTACATGTCATAGATACCGGTATCCTTAGAAATACTGCTATAGGCATTAACACCACGTCTATCCACTGTAATTGTGCTGGGTCTAAAAATGCCAAATTCCGTTACCAGATATTTAATCCCTAATTCTTTGCAAATGGCAATGGCTAAGGCATGTTGCCACCGCAGATCATTATGCATTAATACACAATCAATCTGTTTTTGTGTCAGAAAATCTCTTAGGAAAGAAAGATATTTCATTTGATAAATGATCTGATCATCCGTCAAATCTCTCTTTATCCTTTTTCGTAATTGTTCAGTCAAAAGCGTTTTAGTTATCAATATTAATTCTTGGTCTTTTTCATCATAGTGATACCCTTTTAGGTGATGATGAATAAAAAAATTTTGCGTTTTGTGTAAATAGATTAAAAATCCCAAATTAAAAATCAAGGAGTATACTTTCCCATTAGAAGAAATATATTGGGCAATATCTTTCTCAAAAAAGGAATAATTGGGTTCTAATATTAAAACATTCATAGGTGTTCAGGATTATCATAAAAGTGTTTCCAATAGGGCGCATTCCCATTTTCACGGTAATTTACGGTAATTTGAAAATAGTCAAAAAAGAGTTGACATGAGTGTCCAAATTGTGGAAACTAATTTTCGGGTTCCCTTGAGCCTTAGCGTGATAACGAGAAACTACCTTTAAAATCAGTTACTTAATTATTTATGTATGACGACGAGCGCAGGAGCAAAGAAACCATAAAATGTTTGTAGGTGCGGGCTGCTTTGCTGTAGCCAAATATGTTGGCAGGAGTCCAAACTTTAGTTTGGGTTGCCCAAGATAAATCTTGGACTCCTGTCAACCGAAAAGTTTTTGCTGGACGGGGTGGAAAACCCCGTCCGTAACGTTTGGCTTATTGAGATAATGGAAACATGGCTCAAAGGTTGTTTTCTTGCGAAGGCCTAAGCCTTTAGGTAGGCAAGGTAGAACTTTCGTTACAGCCACCAAAATGCCACTATGGTGAATACGCGCTGCAATATCCACCACTAACACTCAAGCTGTATAATAATACACATTATAAACAAGAAAACACAGCCCCCCCAACAATTCCAGCTATAGTTTTTCAGAAAAATAATTTCAGTAACAAACCGTAAAGCGTTTCCAAAACGCTTTACGGTTTCGTTACTCTATTTTTCTGAACGTCTATAAAAGAACATGCGTTCCATACACAGATTATTTATAACGCTTCTATCTTAGCATCCGTTTTAACAGAAAAATTGAGTGTGACCTCAATTTGAGGTAACGTTTTTTTGTAGGTGGGCAAGGGCCTTTTCTTGCCCACCATCTGAAGCAGTTTGGTGGGCAACCAAAAGACGTTGGGTGGTTACATTAGTATTATCTACATCAAACGGAGTCACACTCGAAAAATTCTTTATTATTATATTATGCAATCCTTGTCGTTATTGAGGAGATGCGTCTCCAAGGGGTTACATGGATTCCCGCGTTCGCGGGAATAACGATCGGTTAATGTCATTTATTTATAAATAACTTTTCAAAAAAATGAAAATCCAAACCAAAATGACCAGTATTGTCCTGATGGTGATTTTAATAATGGGCGCAACTGTTATTACCATTACTGCCCTTGTTTCACAAAACATGATTAAACAAGAAATTTCTAATCGTTTAGAAAATGTGGCCGCATCACGGGCGCATAATATTGAAACTTTGTTAAATGAAGAAAGAGAACTGGTAAAAATGCTGGCTAATGATCAAGCTTTAATCAAGGCTGTCACTACCAAAAATGGGGTTTCTGCTAATGAAAGGATAAACAGCCTAATTCCAGTTTATGACAATATTTCTAGAATAAGGATTTTAGATAAACAAGGCAATGTGGTTGCGTCTAGTCATCTCGACATTGGTATTGATATCAAGGGTAACGCCGAAATATTCGCACATGGTAAAGAGAGTATTTATATCAGAGATATCCATATCTCCACGATGACAGGCACCATTGTTTTCAGTATATCAGCACCTATTTTGGTGAATGGTGAATTTGCCGGTATTGTGATTACCAATATAGAAGCAGAAACAGACTTATATAAAATCACCACCGATAGAACTGGCTTAGGAAAAACCGGGGAAATATACCTTATCAATAAAGCAGGTTATATGATAGCCCCTTCATGGTTTGTCAAAGATAGATTTGTCGAAAATACTTTTTTAAAACAGAAAGTCAATTCGCCAGAAGCGAGAGAATGGTTGGAATTGGCTGAAAAAAAAGCAGAAATTGAAAGACTTGAAATAGATGTTTATGACAATTATCGTGAACGGCAAGTGATTGGGACTCATCGTACTATTCAAGGAATACAATGGTGCTTGCTGGCTGAAATTGAAGTAGAAGAGGCCTTAGCACCGGTTAACAGGCTCGTGCGTATCATGCTGTTGTGTTTTGTCATATTTGCCGGGGTGGGTATCATGCTGACTATTTTTATTACTGAAACGATAACCTATCCGATTATGCTATTACACACCAAAGCGCAACAGATAGAACAAGGTGACTGGGATTGTCAACTCACGCTTGATACTAAAGATGAAGTTGGGCAATTGTCAAAAGCGTTTGATCGTATGACAGCTCGTATGAAAGAATCCCATCAAGCCTTACAACGTCATCGTGATGAACTTGAGAAAAAAGTAGCAGAAAGAACGGCCGAATTGGCTCAACATCTGGAAACCAGTCGTCAACAAGAACAAGTGATACAAGATATTGCACTTGATTTTGAAAATACCAATGAGAGGCTCATTTTAGAAATTGAAGAACGCAAGCAAGCGGATAAAAAATTGCGCGAAAGTGAAACACGTCTCCGCACCATTCTTGAGAATATAGTAGATGGTGTTATCACCATTAATGAACAAGGCATTATTGAGTCTTTTAATCGAACTGCTGAACAAATCTTTGGTTATCCGGTTGAAGAAGTGCTCGGGAAAAATGTCAATATCCTCATGCCGGAACCCTACCGTAGTCAGCATGATAATTATCTGACAAACTCCCAAAGGGGACACATCAAAAAAGTCATTGGCGTGGGTAGAGAACTCCAAGGACAGCACAAGGATGGCTCAACTTTCCCAGTTGATTTGGCTGTCAGCGAAATGTGGCTAGGCAATCAGCGCAGATTTGTCGGTATTGTCCGTAATATTACCGAACGTAAACAAACTGAAATAGCTTTAAAACAGGCGAAAGAACAGGCTGAGTCTGCGAGTCGAGCGAAAAGCGAATTTCTGGCTAACATGAGCCATGAAATTCGCACTCCGTTAAATGCGGTTATTGGTTTCAGCGACTTATTGTCCAGTCTTGTCACCGAGAAAAAGCCGAAAAATTATCTGGATTCTATTCAAACCGCCGGGAAAAGTCTGCTGACTTTGATTAACGATATACTTGACTTATCTAAAATTGAAGCGGGACGACTGGATTTCCAATATGATATCGTCAATCCTCGTATCATTTTCAATGAGTTGCAACAAATTTTTGCTATCAAGATAGCTGAAAAACAATTAGCCTTTATTGTGGATATTGATGACAATTTACCTTTGACACTCATGCTGGATGAAACGCGATTGCGACAGGTGTTGCTCAATCTGATCGGCAATGCTATCAAGTTTACCGATAGGGGAGATATCAGACTATTAGCCCGTAAAGTCTCTCACACCGAAAACCCAAGCAAAGTAGACTTTATCATTGCAGTGGCAGATAGCGGCATTGGTATTCCTGAAGATCAGCAAGAGATTATTTTTGACTCTTTTCGGCAACAAGATGGGCAAAGTACCCGAAAATATGGTGGCACCGGACTTGGATTAGCCATTAGTAAACGACTCGTAGAAATGATGAATGGTCAAATTTCGCTCAAGAGTACGGCAGGTAAAGGCAGCGTTTTTGAAATCATTTTACAGAATGTTGAAGTGCCCGCTACAAATGCCAATCAGGTAGAAGATAACGCATTGGATTTACAAAGTATTTCATTTAAAAAAGCGTGTGTATTGGTGGTAGATGATATTGAATCTAATCGAACGCTGCTTAAGGAATGGTTATCTCAAGCCAATTTGGACGTTATAGAAGCTGAGGATGGACAAAGTGCTTTGTTCTTTGTTTCCGAATATCATCCAAATCTGATTTTAATGGATATTAGAATGCCCGGGATAGATGGCTATGAAGCGACTAAACAGATAAAAGCAAATCCAGCCACTCAAGAAATACCGGTGATTGCTGTCACCGCCTCCTTTGTGACAGCGGAAACTCAAACCAAGATAGAAGCGTCTGGTTTTGACGGCTATTTGTCCAAACCTGTCAATATGCCCCAACTTTTTACGGAGTTATCGCACCATTTAGAGTACACTCAAAAACCAGCGCAGCCTGCCGCCGAAACCGAAGCGACTGTCAAATTGGAATTATTGAAAGAGCCAGAAACTATTGATATTTTAAAATTGACGCTGCTAATGGAGACATTGGAAAAAGATATCATGCCGGTTTGGAAAGATCTAGAGGGTGTGATAGAAACGGAGATAATTGATGATTTTGCCGAGAAATTAAACGTGTTAGGGAAGGAATATAATATACCTAGTTTCTCCCATTACGGTGAAAGTTTGCGTGATTGTGCGGCTGAATTTAATATAGCTGCCATTCAAGAAACATTGGCAAAATTTCCGGCGATGGTGAAACAGTTACAAACAATAATAGAGAATGTGAGTACAGCTTCTTTCCGGTATTAACGGATTGAGTACAGCTTCTTTCCGGTATTAACGGATTAAGCACAACGAGTCTCAGAATTCAACGGATTAAAAATATTTAATAACGCATAAAGTATCAGTTTATTCCGTCAATCCGCTGTACTCAGTCTGTTGTACTCAATCCGTTGTACTCAATTATGAAACTGCAAGCATGGTGCAAATAAAGGTACAATAACTACAAGGATGTGTCGACACGTTTTCTTAGAAACTTGAAGTAATTCAGGCCAATAGGAAGAATCCCCAAATTCTAGGGATTACAATTATGTTATTTATAGGGATGAAAGGCTACCCTTGCTGTATTACGGAGTCAAAAGCATAACTTACCCATTTGGATATTAGGATATGCCTAGTATTTGGATTAAGCAGGGAATAATGGCGGTTAGTGACTTAGATATAGAGGTTTACCCGTCTGCTAATTGTATATGATGAACT
>QNER01000411.1 GCA_003646175.1 Candidatus Parabeggiatoa sp. nov. 1 | reverse complement strand
TGAACGCGTTCTGTTAGTTTTTGGTAATTCATTAACCCAATTGGATCAAAATCGGGATAATGGATAATTTTCTCTGCTCGACGTTTGTTGGCAAGCCAATTCAACAGTTTTTCTGAAATCATGCCTGAATAATAAGCAAAACTCCAATCGTTAGCCGCATTATAGAGTTGTTCACTATTGAAAAAACATTCTTGGTTTTCTAACAACGCCAACGGTTTATCCGTATGCCATTGATCGTCAGGGTGCAGTAGCAATGATGCACAACCGTACCGGTGAGTGTGTTCATCAAGCGGAAGAACATGTTCTTGATTTTGCCAGAGAGTCGGATTATGGGCACGTAATGGAAGAATAAATTGTGAATGTCTTTTATCGCCAACTTTAGAATCTCGTGCTTGAAGTATCGCTTTGGCACGTTGCGGTATATCGTCGGCGATTTCCAGTTGTGGAAAGCGACTTTGTACAGCCCCGGCAACCACATCAGGTTGCCGCAAAATCAGTTTATTACCACTACCAGCACGTTTTTTATCAATAACTCCGCTATTGATATAAGACTCCAAATAGGATTTAACCGTTTTAGGTACCTGTGAGTACGCGATTTCTTTTTCATTAAGCAAACGTTGTAAAAACTTGGCGGTGGTTTTATCAATCATTGAGTGTCAGTCGCTGTTGATTTGTCTGTCAGTTCTTCAATTTCTTGCCAGTCTTCGTCATCAATGTAAATACCCTCTTTTTCTATTCCAGCTTCAATATCAATGAGATAATTAGCGGTTGTTTGTGGTTTAACGCTGGCTAACACCGGTACGAATCCTAAATTTAAAGCCGTTTCAATAAATGCTTTTTGGTTTTTCTCATCAATGTGAGCCGCTTCATCAAGATAAAAAGGCCAACGAAATTTGTCCGCTTCGCGTTTATCCATTAAATGGCGAATCAGATACATATTCGTGAATATTTTGAGAGTCATTGTGGTACCGGTAGAAGCGGCACCATCTATTTCAGTATAAAGAGAAGATTTATTGTTCTGCGTGATTTCAAACGCAAGTTCAAACAAATCCTCCAGTTTCAATTGATTGCCACGCTTTTGCACCATGTCACTCAGATATTCTTTCGCATGTTCAACCTTTTCATCATTACTCTTGGAGCGGATATCAAAAATATCGAGATTCTCACCCGATTCATAGCTATCGGCCGTTTCAATGATTTGATCAATGGCATTTAAAACGGGTTTATTAGGTTCTAAACGCACTTTAAAACCATCAAGGTTAGAAATTTGGCGCCGATTGATAGCGCGATTAAAACTATTCAGTTCAGATTCTAAGCGGTTGTAATCCGAACGAATGTTGGACAATGTTTTCGCAATATTGGTAACAGCAGCCCGATTGGCTTTCTTGATCGTTAATTCCTCAGAATCCAGATTCTCGTATGCACGAATAAGCAAGGCAAGCTTTTCATCTTCGTTTTCTTGACTATCAAATTTGGTGACACCTTTAGCCCGTACCAGCGTATAGAATGTGTCAATCTCACTATCAAGTTTATTGAGTTTAGCGTATGCTTCATTAAAGTCTTTAAGCAGAGATGGGCAATTCTCAATACTATCATCTATCGGATCATAATACGGTTTTCCTTGGGGTAAGCTTGAGGGTAGCATTTTACGCTTTCGTCTTTGCTCAGCGATCTGATTGTTTTTGATATTTAACTGAGCTTTGTCTTGTTCAAGACGACGAATTTTATCACTGATCTCTTGGAATTTTTGTCCCTGTGAGGCGATATTTTGTTCAAGAATCCTGAGTTCTTCCTGATGTTTAGCGGATTGGCGACGCTTCTCTTCGACTTGTTTCTGATATTCAATATAAACCTTGTAATCAGCAAGCTTTTGTTCAGCCTCTTTTAGTTGTTCATAAAGCGCAGTGGCTTCTTTTTGTTTCGCTTCAAGATCATTAGCAACCTTTAAGTCATTCTGGAGACGTTGAAGCGCTTGCTGAACATTTTTCTGTTGTTCCATTAAAAGCGGTTTATCCCCAAAAGCCCTCACATCCTCCACTGTCAATGACGACATATCAATGCGATAGCCCGAACCTTGGAATTGATGAGCATCCAAACGAGACAATAATGTCTGAATTTCTGTCAGCATAGCCGCTGCATTGTCGATCTGAAAACCACCCATCTTTTTTCCAACCGGCAAAGACAGTAAATCCGAATTCAGCAGACGAGCTAATTGCTGAATGTCTTGTGGTGAAAAATCCTCACGCAAGCGGGAATAAACATTATGACCCAAATTTTTTATTTTCTCGTCAAGTTGGCGGAATTGTCTTTCTTCATGCGTTATACGCTGCTTAATTTGGGCAACGTTAGCACGCTTAGCACTACCCAGTTCACCGAGGCATTGCTCATATTGTTCTGTTAAAACTTTAACCGGGTGTTCTAAAACGGTTAGGTTAGCAACCAATTCAAATTTTTGTGTCAAGTCATTGAATTTGCTAAACCAATCATCCAGTCGTTGTTTCGCAGCACTAAGCTTTTGGGTTTGTTTATACCAATTCTCACTTTCCTTCCGCAAATCCTGTTGTTCTTGTTGCAAACGAAGGTTGTTCTTCTTTAATTCTTCCCGTTTCTGTTCATAGTATTTGTGCCACTTTTCCAAGGTACTATCCACAATGGGATTGAGTCTATGCAATTTTCCCCGTATGCCCTGCCGCTCATCAACAGCCGATTTGAGCTTCTCAATCGAATCACCAACCGCTTTTAAGGCCTCAAATTCACGTTGCATACTGCGCACCGGCCGAAAAGCCTCATCGCAAGCAGCAATATAATCAACCATACTGGATTTTAGGTGCTGATCAAAAACATTCAGTAATAAGGCTTTAATCTTGACACTGGTAATCTCTTTTAAATATAAAAGATTAAGAAACAATTCTCTAAAAGTATTGAGATAATGTTCATTGGGATTGCGTAATGGAATCATCGTCAAATTGAGTTTAGTTTGAGTCTTGCTTCCTATTAACAGACGACGCAATTCATCAGGTTTAACCTCTCTCGGTTCTAAACCACGACGTTGAAGTTTAGCAAATAATGCTTTCAAAGGCAGACAACGGTTATCTTGTTGATAATCCTCAAGTTCAAGCAGGCCCTGATAAGCAAAAAATTGGTGCCCATAAGCCCCCCCGGGGCCCTTTCCAACGACACCAATAACATGAGTACCATGCGAAAGTCGCACTTCAACTAAGATATAACTGGTATCAGTCGCAAAATAAAACTTTTTCGACTGTTCTAGCGAATATTTGCCAAAGTTCATACCCTTCAAATTGGCAATAACTGGAAATTGCAACGCATTAATGGCCGCACTTTTACCATGATTATTCGCACCATAAATACTCACCGGGCGATCCATTGGGAACATACCCAATGAATATCCGGCCGTATTGAGTAAAACTAAACGATGAATACCATAATATTCCATAATGATTCCTTATTTAAATCGAAGTTTCTTCGATAACGAGCTTTGATTGTGCTTCTTTATGTAAATCTAGGCAGACATCAAAAAAACGGTGGATAGGTGGACGCATCTGATAACCCCGCCCCATATAGTCACTGGCAAAACCAAATTTTACCAATTTTTCAAATATTTTGCTTTCTATATCTTGCTCGTTGAATACTTCCACCTGTTCCAATAATTTTTGATATTTATTCTTGATGATTTTAGCGAAATCAGTACGGGGTATGTATTCTGATTCAAGAATAAACTGGGAATCTTTGCCCTCATCGGCATAAAGTTCTATGAGTATAAATATGATCATCGCAAAACGTTGAGCCGTTTTATTTAAACTGACAGACGAAGTCTCTTCCGGTAAAAAATAGTAAAACCCTCTTGGATCGCACACTAATTGATATCCGAGTAACTCAAACAATTTTTGGTATTGTTCTTGATTGTTACTCAATTCGGGATACCATTCATGATCCTGATGACTAATATGATAACCGCGTAATAATTCACGATAAATATTAGCCGCTTGTTTTAACTCATCTGTTTGAATTTGCATATATTTTTTGCAATATTTGATAAGAACGTAGAGAAATACGATGTGTTTTGGTAAAATAATTCTGTCTTATTAACCGTTGTTTATGAAAACGATCGCCGCGAGTGAGCATAGCAAACCATTCAATAATATTATCAGTTGATACCATGGCATAGTTTTCGATGAGCCAAGTCATAATATCAGCTATTGGCAAAGATTTAATAACTTGTCTTTTAACTTGATTAAAGGTAATCACTTTATCCGGTGATTTTCTATCAGAATGACGGGCCGGAAATCGATTGAGTGTCGGTTCAAAATGGTGAAGTCCATAAATATACTTTTCGATACCAGCAGAACTGCTGACAACATTTTTATGTGACTGTGCTAATAACGGTACACGAGTTTCCACCTTAAGATCATTAATACCTTGTTTACGAATAATTGCCAGCGCTAAAGAGGCACCTTGGGTAATAGAGTTATTTATTCTTACCTCTTCACGCAAAGGCAGTAAAATTTCAGTCCCCCGTTTCAAGGTATGTTGTGCAACCTTTTCCATTGCCATCATTCTCGCTTGTGCTTGCCTAACGATTTCAAGTTCATCTATTAAAACTCCCACCACGTCCATTTTGTGAATAATATTTTGTAATTGGTTTTCAACAACACGCACGGTACGATCAAAAACACCCTTTAGATCAATCATTTCAACCATGGGTTCAAGATATTCATCCCAACTTGAAATCACTTCCGCATAACGTTGTCGGAGAGGAATTTGTTTATTAGCCATTTTAGCCTGTTCTGCTATGCCTTCTAATGCTTTTTCATCATGTTGTAGTTTTTTGATGACCTCACGCATTCTCAGATCCAACTCTCGTGCAGATTTAACAATCTCACTGCTTTCACCGGCTTGTACGGCCTGAGCTATTTTATTGGCTAATAATTCTAAGCGTTTCAGATAGGCTTCGATTTCTTCACTCAAACCCAGACGATGCTCATTTTTGAGATAACTCACAAATTCCATGATCACAACGTTTATCTCAAAACGATTAGGGTTATTTGCCACCGGCACTAAAATATCAACATTCAGCAAAGAATCAATGACATTACTCACGTCAGATTGTTCAGACTGAGGTATTATATTCATTTAACTATTTCATAGTATTTAATGGCATTTTATAGAATAAAATACTATTGAACTTTGACGCTCAAGTAACTGACAATTCTTTGGTATTGAGCTTCCAGGTTCTCCTTTCACTCTCTTAAACGCTAAAGCACCCGTTGAATAGATAGAATTCACTTGTTTTACATATCTATTTTTCACTAAAACAATATCTCCTTTTCTAAATCCCTCGGAATCTTCATTAAGCTGATATTTAACTCTACCTGCCCCATTTACAGGCAGATCATGGTATCTTCGTCGTGTTTGTACCGGTCTGAAATTAATCGTATAAAAATTATCCCGATGAAATCTTATACGTTTACCCGTACCTAAAGTTGCTATAGCTAGTGCATCGGAATCATGGTCTTTTGGCAAACCAAGCTCTTTCCTGAATTCTGCCGTTTGATAACCATAAACACGTTCAAAATCATATTTTTTACGTATATTCATTTCAAGATAGTGTTTACCTTGCATTGTTCTTTGTGCTATTTTGTCTTCAAAACCTGAAACCCCCTTGGTTTTTAGTCTAATTTTTCCAGAATGAATGTGACTGTGGCATTTTGAACAGAGTGTTATTAAATTCTTGATCGTATTTTTCCCACCCTCAGAACTTGGTTTGATATGATGTACTTCCAAGCGCGTATTTTTGACATGACATTGTTGGCAACGGAAGTCGTCACGTAGAAGTGTTGCTTTTGTTAAGTTTTCATGCAATCTATTGGATTTTTGGTAATCTTTACCTGCAAGTGTCGGGTCGTTTAGCTTAGCTATGTCAATCAAGACATCTTCAATAATGACCGATGTAATGGGTAACGGTAATGTGTTAATGACCCTAATGACTTCATCCGCATTCGCCTTTCCCGAAGGTGGAAGCCGACCACTTCGCTTGCTTGAAGATCGGTTGTTAAACCTTGGTGGTCGATGCCATAACCTATTTCTTCTTTGTCTGCGGTTAGCCGCTCTAGCTTCCATCTTTTGTGTGACATCTCTTCGGTGATTAATATATCCAGATACTAAAATCTCATCGTTAGCTATAGCACTAAAACCAGTGATTTTACTGCCTTTGTCTATTCCTATTATTACAGGTTGAAGATTTTCTTCACAATCCCAGGTTAACTGGATTGTAAAAGGAACTCTCTTGACAGGCTTGGCTTTTCCATCCCTTAATAATTTTCTTGCCTTAGCTGGTTTGCAAGGCATCAAGGGATTTCCATTCTTGTTAATAACGTAAACTTTTATCATCATAAAAATAGCTTTAAGCTCTCCTTAAAAAAGAAGTTAAATGATCCTTGAGATTGTTAAACAGAGTTTTTACATTTAGCACACATTCACGTTTCCGCTACCCTTAATGCTAAACCACAGAGCAAGGAACTGGATCAAACATTCCCGGGTGTGATTCACCTGTCTAACTGCTGCTGATAACTCAGCCCTCTGTTAGTTCCGTACTACGAAATACCATAGGTTAGGTAACTATTAGGCTGACAATTAAGTGATGTAGCTCTTGTAAAGTAATTGAGCTATCTGCAATCTGATCAAATAACTGGGCAATAATGTCCCACCTATTTAAAAGTGTTCTAAGGACTTTTTTGGGTTCAATCATTTTATTCGTTTATCTATCCGCCAGGGGCGCTGCCCCTGGCTTTATTAATATCGCCCCGTTGGGGCTTAAAGCCAGGGGCGTTGCCCCAATGCCATTAAGTTAAGGGCAACCACAAGGGATTGCCCCTACAAACCGTTATGTAATGTAGGGGCAATCCTTTATGGTTGCCCTCACCCAAAAGCTTAACTTAATGGCATTGGGGCG
>QNER01000410.1 GCA_003646175.1 Candidatus Parabeggiatoa sp. nov. 1 | reverse complement strand
CAACAGTTGACAGGGGTTGTTGGAAAACTTCTTCGCTGGCGTTTCCAAACTGAATGCTTTGAACATTTTGGCCACCTCGATTGCGTTCGAGTGCCACGTTTTTATTCATGTTGTCAAATAAGCCCATAGTCAAACACCTCTCTATCGTTAGGAAAAAATTAATAAGTCGTCATCAATAGCGGCTGAATAATAGTTATCCAGAAAATATGTGCGGTTTTTCGTATATTAAGCCTATAGCTAAAGCGATTGGTTATACGCTCTCGTATCCTAAAGGGTAATGGCACATACGATAGGAATTAAGTTCCAGGGGCGTTGCCCTTGGCTATATTAATTTCGCACCTTCGGTGCTTTAAAACTTAGCACCGAAGGTGCGTATTATTAAAGCCAGTGTAACTACCTGGCTATTCTTGCACAACCAAAATTTCTATCGTGCGTGCCATTGCCCTAAAGGGTACTACTTTTTAATGTACGATTCAATAATTGATTAGTTTAGTAGACTTTAGCCTCAAAATCAGGGCTTCGTCAAAGTTGGAAGTAACATTCTGATTTTTATTGTTTTTCTGGCAACAGACAGATAGCCGGTACAACCACTAAAATTATAACTGACTGTTTTCTAATATTATATTTTAAATAATTTCCGTCAGTGTGACTTAAATTAATGAGTGACATCGGACTTTGACGAGGCTCTAGCCTCAAAATGCTTACCACCTATCAGTTGAGTACAACTAATCCCAGAAATCAACGAATTAAACCAATTAAGCAAAACCTTCAAGGTTTCCAAAACCTTGAAGGTTTTTAACTGAAATTATTTATCTGAAAAATATTCTATATAAAATTGAGGATGATGTCAATCTGCTGAAAAGCCCGAACAGGCATCGTCATGTTGATGTCACTTATTGGTTTAATCAACATAAAGTCACACTTCTTTTTATAACAATTAGGACTTACGCATTGACAGATAGAGAATTTTATGAACCTTTTTAAATACAAAGCATTACAAATTTGAGATAAGTAGTTTTTGGGCAATTTTGGTTGATTAAGTCGTTGACCCATTTTTCATAACTCTATGATATTTATCATGAAAATAAAAAATAGAGTTTGTCAATGCGTAAGTCCTAACAATGATCTATGTACAGGACAAAAAAGTGTTCAAGCCGTGATGCTATCGCTTTTTTGTGGCGTATGTATCACTAAACTATGTACAGGACAAAAAAGTGTTCAAGCTGTGATGCTATCGCTTTTTGTTTTGAGCATCACTCAAACTCGATGTTCAAGTTTTTGGCGTTGGGTTGCCCCTATTAACCAGGCAGTTACACTGGCTCTCATAAAATTTTGGGGCGTGAAAACTCCAATTACGAGCTTAGATGGGGCGATATTAATAGAGCCAGTGTAACTACCTGGTTGGGTAAATCCCAAAAAATACCATCGATGGGGCTTGCGCGGGGGATTGCTCCTACGAACCGAATTTTGTCGGGGCAATCCTTTATGGTTGTCCTTGGTATATTATTATTTGGGAGTTGCCTTGATAAGGTTTTAAAAACTTAAACATCGAGTAAAACAATAGCACTGGTGGTTATTGCATTCGCAAAAGTGATACTATCGCAAAAAAAGCGATAGCATCACGAAATAAATTTAAAATCAATCGGTTATAACTTTTTGTCCTGTACATAGATCACTAAAACAATAGCACTGGTTATTGCCACGATATTTTTTACTCATTAATTTTGGCACATAGAGAAGGGTGATACCGCAAAAGTGCAAAAGTGATACATACGCCACAAAAAGCGATAGCATCACGAAATATTTTAAAATCAAACGATTATAATTTTTGTCCTGTACATAGAACAATGATATTATAAAAACAATAAGTTATCAATTATCGATTCGCACACCAAGAATTTGCCATCACTTTATAATCAGTGTGTTACTTTGAAGTTTGACGAGGCATGCCTAAAATTTTAGGCTGGTGGGCAACACGTTGCCCACCCTACACAGTCAACATTCTTTTGACCATGACGATTCTTATCGGAAAGCCCTTAGTAATCGTAATCTTTGGGAGGGTCGGCTTGAACTTTTTCTTGTTGAATCCGATGATAAATTTCCTCACGGTGGACAGCAACGTTGCGGGGCGCATTGACTCCAATGCGTACCTGATTACCTTTAACCCCCAACACTGTCACCGTTATCTCATCCCCTATCATCAGTGACTCACCAACACGCCTTGTCAAAATCAACATAGATATTCTCCTTATCTTTATCAAGCTCCAAGCTAAACGTAAGGTGTCAGGTACACCTTGATTTCACCTGATTTCTTCAAGCTGCTTGCTCTAAGTTAAAAGCAGCATGTAAAGTTCTGACCCCTAACTCTAGATATTTTTCATGCAACACGACCGAAATTTTGATTTCTGAAGTCGAAATCATCTGGATATTAATGCCTTCTTCAGCCAATGCCTTAAACATGGTGCTGGCAATGCCTGCATGTGAACGCATTCCAACGCCAACTAAGGAAATCTTGACGATGTGTTCATCGCCTTGTACTTCCCGCACCCCCAAGTCTTTGGCATGGTTTTGCAGAATGGAAAAGGCAGTCTGGTAATCGTTACGATGTACCGTGAAGGTAAAATCAGTTGTGCCATCTGCCCCTATGTTTTGGATAATCATGTCCACTTCAATATTGGCATCCGCGATATGGCCTAAAATTTGAGCGGCAAAGCCCGGGCTATCTTGTACACCTAATAAGGTTAATTTCGCTTCATCGCGATTAAACGCAATACCGGAAATCAGGGCTTGTTCCATCGTTTTATCCTCTGGTGCAATCAAAGTGCCTTGACCCTCTTCTGTAAAAGAGGATAGCACACGTAATGGTACCTTGTACTTACTGGCAAATTCCACTGAGCGAATTTGCAACACTTTTGAGCCCAAACTCGCCATTTCTAGCATTTCTTCAAAGCATATTTTATCAAGGCGACGGGCTTCTGGGACAACACGGGGGTCAGTGGTGTACACACCATCAACATCGGTATAAATCTGACACTCATCTGCTTTTAGGGCCGTAGCCAACGCGACGGCGGTGGTATCTGAGCCACCTCGGCCCAAAGTGGTAATATTACCTTCGGCATCAATACCTTGGAAACCGGCCACAACGACAACCTTGCCTTGCGCTAAATCGGCATGGATACGTTGGTCATCAATGTCAAGAATACGTGCTTTGGTATACGCACTGTCAGTAAGGATATGTACCTGTGCGCCGGTGTAAGAACGAGCGGGGCAGCCACGCGCTTCAAGGGCCATACTTAATAAGCTTATCGTGACTTGTTCACCAGTGGCTAACAGGACATCAAATTCACGGGGTGAAGGCGGATCAGCGACACTTTTGGCGAGTGCCACTAAGCGATTAGTTTCTCCGCTCATAGCAGAAACGACCACAATGAGATCATGTCCTTGGTTTCGGGCGGCTATGATTTTTTCTGCAACAACGGCAATTCGTTCAGTAGAACCCACCGAAGTGCCACCATATTTTTGTACAATTAATGCCATCTCTGTGTAATCCTTTATTCAGTAGGCGGTAAAAAGCTTTTATTAAACACTATTTTTCAATAAAGATAAAGTTTGATTAATTAATAATTGATAATGAGTCGTTTATAATATAATTAACGATTGAGGGACTTGCAAAACTCCAAAATCCTTTGGAATGGTTAATGGATATGACTCGATGTTCAAGTTTTTTCCCAAAGGAAATTTCATAGTTTGTGATTTGGGTGTCGAACACATTATTTACTTTGTTAATCAATGATTGACATAGATATTCATTGTGTTTGAGCCCTATGTACAGGACAAAAAATGTGATCAACTCACAAGTTGTGATGCTATCGCTGTTTTTTGCGATAGTATCACTCTTTGAATAGGAGCAAGTTGTGATGCTATCGCTGTTTTTGGCGTGAGTAACACTCAAACAGCAGTGTAGCCCCGAAAGTGATACATACGCCACAACCAGCGATAGCATCACGGATTCATCAACTTTTGTCCTGTACATAGGTTTGAGCCTTTAGCTTTAACCGCTCAAAAAACATTAACCATTAACCATTATTAACCATTAACCATTTCCCTTTAGTTTTGCAAGAAGCTCGATTACCTTTAATTTTACCTGTGCGGTTAAACGTAAACTATGTCAACATTAGTAGTTGTTAAGAAAAAGGGCATCGCATGTATTGCAGCGGATACAGTGACTAGCTTTGGAAGTCGGCGGCAGCGGGCTACTTATGTTGCTCATCCGGAAAAAATACAGTGTGTTGGCGATTCTTATATTGGTATTGTAGGAAGTGCTGCTCACGACTTGGTTGTGAAAAGTATTTTTTCTCAGATCGAGAATATTCCAAACTTTCAAAATCGGCTGGAGATTTTTGAATTTTTTCGTCAACTCCATAAGCGGTTGAAAAAAGAATATTTCCTCAACCCGAAAGAAGACGAGGAAGATCCCTACGAATCCAGCCAAATGGATATGTTTATTGCTAACCGTTATGGCATATTTAGCATATATAGTCTGCGGGAAGTGTATGAGTACCAGAAATTTTGGGCGATAGGCGCCGGGAGTGATTATGCGATTGGTGCTATGTATGCTACCTACGAACATTTTGACTCAGCAGAAACGATTGCGCGAATTGGCGTTGAAGCGGGGATTGAGTTTGACGATGGCACTGCCGGCCCAATTAATACTTATTGCGTTGATTTAGTTGAAGAAAAGTCAGATTAATGAGTAATAGGTAAGAAATTTTCATTCGCTAAGTAACAGATGCTATTCTCAGGTGAAATTGTGATCGCTTTATCCATTTTTGTGCACAAAAAATTTTATCCGTGAATTATTAAATTTCAATTAGAAACCTTCAAGGTTTTGGAAACCTTGAAGGTTTTGCCCTAATTTTTTCCAAGCTTCTATCTAAAACGCCTCTTTTGAAAATAATTCTCTGAATATCTATAGTGACATCTGCGCGTCAATGCCATTAACTTAAGGGCAACCACAAGGGATTGCCCCTACTAACTATCGCGTCATGTAGGGGCAATCCTTTCGAGGCTAAAGTTTTGGCGAGCAAAAACTTTAGCCTCGAATATGGTTGCCATCGATACTTAATGGCATTGCACCTGTGCGTGGAAACGAGAAAAAAGATTAGTTTCTTCCCAATAATAATTTGTCCAACTCAATAATCCCCATATTAGCCCGAGAAATGTAGGAAGAAAGTACCAAAGAATGATTAGCAACTAAGCCAAATTCTGAACCATTTAAAATCATCGGACTCCACACCGTTTTTTGTGTTACTTCCAACTCCTTGATAACTTGTTGCAAAATCATCATTGCGTTTTTTCTTTCCAACACTTCTTTGAAATCAATTTCTATCGCACGCAATAAATGAATGAGAGCATAACAGCTGCCGCGTGCTTCATGAAACACATTATCAATTTCCAGCCAAGGCGTTTTCTCTTCTGTTTCCAGAAGTTCAGGAGTTAATTGTTGAGTGTCAGCATCACTCTCAACCAAGGGTGTATTGAGTCGCGTTTGCCCAACGCTGGTGCTTAAGCGTTGAGATAAATTACCTAAGCGTTTGATCACATCTTCTAACCAATCGCCCAAATTGTCGGCACCAACGAAAAATTGTGCCCGTGTGCTGTGATGAGTGGATGCTAATCGGTGTAAATATTCCTCAAGTAAAACAATACCTTCTTGATATTTCGGTTCGCTTGCTGGCCAAAACCACGACTTATTATCCATGTTGAATTTTGGCTCAGCCTTGGCTAAGTGAGGATCTTCAGGCTGGGAGCGAGTACGACTGATGTCATTGCGTAATGCTCTAGAAAAATCGCGTACTTGTTGTAATACCCCCCACTCCCAACTGGACATATCGTCCATAAAAACGCTGGGCGGCATTATATCGTTGCTCAAATAGCCGCCCGATTTATTCAGTAATTGGCTTGCTACCTCAATTAAGGTGTTAGTTGTCACATAGCCGGCGACTATTTTTTCATTGTAATGCTCGGCCTTCTTTTGAGCCGCCGCTTGTACATCGAAGGCACTTGGGTCACGATTCCACCACAACCCAATTAAAAACATCACTATAAACACCGTAAGCGCAATCAGTCCCAAATTGGATAACTGCCCCCGTTCCTTAAGACTGTCGGGATGGTAGAGGCTCAACACCTGTTTCAATAACTGTTTGAAATTGATTGTTTTTCCAGTTGATGTTGGTTGAGCGGGTTCATCAGTCACTTTTGGAGTCTCCTTAAAATCATGTTGATGTGGACAAATTGTGCAAGGCTTGGTACCCAATCAACGCAAAAATATGATTGTAACGGATTTTGGGGAGGACTTGGGTAATGGGATCATTAAATAACGGATTGTTAAAAATTTGCTAATAGCGAATAGCAAATTATTATATTTCAGTCAGTTATATAATAGAGTTGTCCGAAAATAAGAAAATTCCAACCAGGGGCGTTGCCCCTGGCTATAATAATGCGCCCCTTTGGGGCTAGAGCCCCTTTGGGGCGACGTTAATATAGCCAGGGGCAACGCCCTGGCTTTCTTATTTATTGACGGACAAGTCTAATAACTGTCGAATCTCTTTGGAGTCCAAGATAAATCTTGGACGTCCAAGATAAATCTTGGAATCCTGCCAAGAATATAATAAAAAAAATTAATAATGAGGAAAAAAATGCCGACACAACTGAAACTTATCTATGATGATCTTACCACACTGGCGGTGGATGCTATCGTTAATGCGGCCAATGAATCCTTACTTGGCGGGGGGGGTGTTGGCGGGGCCACAATTATTGGAAGAATGTCGCACACTCAACGGTTGCCTCACGGGTCAAGCGAAAATAACCCAAGGATATCAATTACCTGCTAAGTATGTTATTCATACCGTCGGCCCTGTCTGGCACGGCGGGCAAAATAATGAGGCCGATTTGTTGCTGGCTTTGGAAAAT
>QNER01000409.1 GCA_003646175.1 Candidatus Parabeggiatoa sp. nov. 1 | reverse complement strand
TATCATTGCAATAACCAGTGTTATTGTTGGAGTGATACTATCGCCAAAAAAGCGATAGCATCACGGCTTGAACACTTTTTGGTCCTGTACATAGATTATCAACAGAAAACGGTAGAGTCAGTAATTTTATTAACTCATGTTACGCACTCAGCTTCCACAAGCCTTTTTAAAATCCCAAGGCTAAAAGCTTAAGTCACATTTAATCTCAGCTTTGAGCCAATCTTTTCAGTGCCCTTTAGGTTTTTTCGCTTTTAGCCTTAGAATTTATTCTAAGGTTTTGGAAACACCGTGCGTAACATCAGTAATTGAGTTAATGTAAAAACCAAAGAACGGATTTAATTCGTAATAGGTTAACTTGCACAACTTTCGTGAAATTGGAAATCTAAAAGTTAACCGAGGAGTCTGTCTGGCTTAACCGTTAAATAATTGATTTACAGTAACTACTCAGCCCTGAAAGGGCGCTTTATTAAAGCCCAGGGCCGCGCCCTGGGAACCCAACATCATAAACACCTGCATCTGCCGCAAAGCCCCAGGCTATAATAATTCGCCCAGAAAGGGCTGAGTAGTTACGATTTACAATAGATTTTATTTGAGCCCAAAATAGAATAAATCAAATTAAATCAATATGTTAGCCCACTAAGTCAGGCAAACTCCTAGAACGAATTAAGCCTTTAGCCGGTAGCCCAAATACCCCCTACCCTAATGGCACGCACGATAGGAATTAAGTTCCAGGGGCGTTGCCGCACCTTCGGTGCTTTAAAACCTAGCCCTAACGGTAATGGCACGCACGATAGAAATTAAGTTCCAGGTAGTTACACTGGCTATATTAATTTCGCACCTTCGGTGCTTTAAAACTTAGCCCCAACGGGGCGCATTATTAAAGCCAGTGTAACTACCTGGCTGTTCTGGCGGTTCTGGCTGTTCTGTTCTTGCACAATCAAAATTTCTATCGTGCGTGCCATTAGCCCCTATTTTTTTGCGAAATACTCACACCGGAGATAAAGGGGAACTAGGGGGAATTGTTTTTATCCTCCTCACCAAAGCTTCAATTCCGCGCGGTTCTAAACATCATAAGATATATCATGTTGCATAATATTTCTCGAAACTACTTTATCAGACACGATTAAGTATAGTTTATATATAATTTTTTACCAATATTTCGGCAATTTGAACACTGTTCAGTGCGGCCCCTTTACGGATGTTATCGGAAACGACCCACAGGTTAAGCCCACGCGGATGGGAAATATCTTCACGAATACGCCCAACAAAAACTGGGTCTTTACCAGAGGCTTCGGTAATGGCAGTGGGATAACCGCCGGGTTCACGTTCATCCATTAAGACAACGCCGGGCGCATTTTTCAGCAGTTCGCGCGTTTGCTCAACACCGATTTTCTCACGAGTTTCAATATGCACCGCTTCGGAGTGTCCATAAAAAACGGGAATGCGGACAGCGGTTGGATTGACTAAAATTGAGTTGTCCTCAAAAATTTTTTGCGTTTCCCAAACCATCTTCATCTCTTCTTTGGTATAGCCATTTTCCATGAAAATATCAATATGGGGTAGGGCATTAAAGGCGATTTGTTTGGGATAGACTTCAGGCTGAATGGGTTTGCAATTGAGCAACGCCGCGGTTTGGCTGGCAAGTTCTTCAATGGCATTTTTACCGGTGCCGGAGACAGCCTGATAAGTGGCGACGTTAATCCGTTCAATCCCCACAGCGTCATAAATCGGTTTAAGGGCAACAAGCATTTGTATGGTAGAGCAATTGGGATTGGCGATGATATTGCGCGACTTATATTGTGCTATAGCATGAGGATTGACTTCTGGCACAATAAGGGGAATATCCTTATCTTGGCGAAAGTGTGAAGTATTATCCACCACCACACAGCCGGCTTCTGCGGCACGCGGTGCATGAACCACCGAGACTGATGCGCCCGCTGAAAACAAGCCAATTTGTACTTTGGAAAAGTCAAATTTATCTAACTCTTCAACCATCAAAGATTTGCCTTTGAACTCTACCGACTTACCAATAGAACGGCTACTGGCTAAGGGATATAAATGATCCACCGGAAAATCGCGCTCACCTAGAATGGATATCATGGTTTCACCCACCGCGCCGGTGGCACCGACTACTGCGACATCAAATGTTCTACTCATTTTATTTCTCCATTTATAAATTGGGAATTGTGCTCGATGTGGGGTGTTAAATCTGTTGCCAAAAGCTTGAGTGTGAGCTGTTTTAGGTTTTGCCTTTTTCGGGATAAGGGTGCTTCAAACCGAAAATAGCCCAAATTTAATACCCCAAAGTTCGATGCAAAAATTTTTGCGCGCAAAAACTTTTGATTTGTTAAAACGGATACTATCCCTAAGAAGGGATAGCATCCGTAAAATGGGTTTCAATTCAAAATTGGTATAACCCCTTTCTTCTTTCATTTTGCACGCAACGCAGCCACCACAGCTTCACCCATTTCACGGGTACTCACGGTATTTTGCCCCGGTTCCTGAATATCTTTGGTACGCAAGCCATCGCGCAGTACTTGACTGACGGCATTTTCAACCGTTGTGGCTAATTCAGGTTGATTTAAGCTATAGCGTAACATCATCGCCAGCGATAAAATCGTTGCCAGCGGATTAGCGATATTTTGTCCGGCAATATCGGGGGCTGAGCCATGTATCGGTTCATACATACCTTTATTATTAGCATCCAAAGAGGCTGAGGGCAACATGCCAATGGAGCCCGTCAATTGGGAGGCTAAATCTGACAATATATCACCAAACATATTGGTGGTCACAATCACATCAAATTGTTTGGGGGCCCGTACCAATTGCATAGCCGCATTGTCCACGTACATGTGGGTGAGTTGGACATTGGGATAATCCTGACTGACTCGCGTGACGATTTCTCGCCAAAATTCAGTGGCTTCCAGCACATTGGCTTTGTCAACTGAACACAGGCGTTTTTGCCGCTTTTCGGCACTTTCAAACGCGACTCGCGCAATGCGTTCAATTTCGCTTTCGCTATAAACCAACGTATTAAACCCTTGCCGTTCGCCATTGTCCAATGTGCGAATACCCCGCGGTTGCCCAAAGTAAATGCCACCCGTCAACTCGCGCACAATTAAAATATCCAACCCTGCGACGATTTCTGGTTTAAGCGTCGAAGCATTCGCTAATTCAGAAAATAGCAAAGCGGGCCTTAAATTGGCAAATAGTTCAAGTTCGGAACGCAAGCCTAACAAACCTTTTTCGGGCCGACGGGCGATTGGAAGCCGTTCCCATTTAGCCCCACCGACGGCCCCCAATAATACCGCATCCGCTTTTTTAACCAGTTCCAAAGTGTCAGCAGGCAAGGGATAACCGGTGGCATCAATCGCGGCACCGCCCACTAAACCTGGTTCTAGCTGTACCGCCAAACCAAAATCATTTTGTAAGGTTTCCAATACCTTAACTGCCTCTGCGATAATTTCAGGTCCGATACCGTCGCCGGGCAATACTGCGATAGTTTTAGTCATAACATTAAAATCATTGATGTTTATTGAAATGAAATGTCGGTTTATTTTGCTAAAGTGAATTATAAACTATTTTTTAACCAAGGCACTGAGATCATTAGGGTGTAATAAATATGACTTTGTCAAGTTACCGCCAATCAAAAATAACCAATTCGATGCAATAGTTTTTATGCGCAAAAAACGTTAGCTTGGAAATTAATTACCATTTATATTTACCGCCGTGATTGTGAGCTTTTTTGATTGGGATAATCATCAAATAACTTTTTGAATTAGAATTAAAAGTTAAATGAGTAACTACAAGGATTGTCTATAATAAAGGATTAATAGCAATAACTACAAGGATTGTCTATAATAAAGGATTGTATACTTATGAAGGGATTAAAACCTACCTATAATGAGAACATTTCTTGATTTATAAATATAAATCCTTTCTTATCTATAATAGCTTCGCTAAAGGATTTTGAACAGGATTAAACGGATTTTAAGATTAACCGGATTTTCAAGATCTAACTTCATTCTGGTTCTTGAATGAGAATCTGAGACTTAAAATCACGTCAAGAAGTTTAATATTGTTCAATTTTTTTTGATTGGCGAAGGTATTAATCTACAATCCTTGTAGTTATTGAAAAATCCTTTCTTATAAACAATCCTTGTAGTTATTGAAGAAAGTTTTCAAACTCAGCAAGCGTTTGAACCTGTAAGGCTGTTTAGTGAAGTTGCGTCAGTGCTTTCAAATCTTTTGATTGAAAATGGCTGTCAAAGTGTTCGGTTGCCACACCAAAACGAAAAACCAGTAGGTGTTGCAAGGCATATAATATAACAAACATGTTTTTACGGGTTTCATCACAGCCTTGCTTATAGCCCAGTTGAACTTTAGTTTGGGCATTCAGGAGTCCAATCGTCGCGAAAGTTTACGCGATGCTGTCAACTTTTGCGTAGATTTTAGTTTGGGTGTTCAGGTACGGAACAATTACTATCAAACCAATGACTACAGAACCAATAGCCGAAATCAGGACTGCACCTGCGGCCGCATCTTTGGCCAATCCTATCAAAGGGTGATAATTGGGTGAGACTGCGTCGGCGAGAAATTCAAACGCAGTATTTATTAAATTAAAAGGCTTATTCACCGTTTAACTCTAGTTATGACAATATTTAAGTAAATATTGTCACGAAGTATCACCTTTAGGCGGTAATTTCATCGCCAAAGCCTCGACTCCAAAATCTTGTCACCGCGTCATTTTACGGATGCTATCCCTTCTTAGGGATAGTATCCGTTTTAAGATTTAAAAAATCCACGCTGCTTCTTGCTTACGCCGACTTTCATAAGCCACAATCTCGTCGGTATGTTGCAAAGTCAAGCCAATGTCATCTAACCCATTGAACAAACAATGTTTTCTAAAAGCTTCGACGGCAAAGCTAAACTGTTCCCCATTTGGGATAGTCACCGTTTGTGTCTCTAAATCAATCGTGAGCTTATAACCCGGCGTGGTTTCGACGGCTTGGAACAAAGTATCAAGCACATCTTCTTCTAAAACGATGGGTAAAATACCATTTTTAAAGCAGTTATTGTAAAAAATATCGGCAAAACTGGGCGCGATAACCGCCCTAAAGCCATAATCAAGCAAAGCCCACGGCGCATGTTCACGGCTAGAGCCACAGCCAAAATTACGACGTGCCAAAAAAATCTGCGCCCCTTGATAGCGGGACTGATTTAGCACAAATTCTTGATTTAAAGGGCGATTTGTGCAATCTTGCCCCGGTTCGCCATGATCTAAATAACGCCACTCATCAAATAAATTAGGCCCAAACCCGGTGCGATGAATGGATTTTAAAAATTGTTTGGGAATGATGGCATCAGTATCGACATTAGCACGATCCAACGGTGCTACCAAACCCGTCAAAGTTGTAAATGCTTGCATAATCAGTTACCAGTTATCAGTTACCAGTTATCACACAACAAATCCGTCAAATCAGGAAAGAAGTTGTACTTACAAATCCGTCAAATCAGGAAAGAAGTTGTACTTACATATCAATCCGTAAAATCCGTCAATCCGTTGTACTAATCACTTTCACCCGCGCAAAGCGACGTTTGCCAACCTGATACACATGATTTGAAGCGGCGGCAATTTTTAGGGCACGATCACTAACTCGCTCACCGTCGATTTTAACTGCGTCCTGCTTAATCATACGCATCGCTTCCGAGGTGCTCGGCGTTAATCCCGCCTCCTTCAGCAAATTGGCTATAGGTATGTGAGCGGTTTCCACCGTTAAAGTCACTTCTGGCATGTCGTTAGGCATTTCACCTCGCTTAAAGCGAGCCACAAATTGTTCATAAGCCTGCACCGCTGCGCTATGACTATGAAAACGCTCAACAATTTCTTGGGCAAATTCTACCTTAATATCACGCGGGTTTGCCCCTTCTTCAACCGATTGTTTCCATTGCTGAATTTCCGCTGGTGTCTTAAAACTCAATAAGTTAATGTAACGCCACATTAGCGTATCAGAAAGGGACATGAGTTTACCAAACATTTCGTTGGGCGGTTCCTCAATGCCAATGTAATTGCCCAATGACTTAGACATTTTTTGTACCCCGTCTAAGCCCTCCAAAATTGGCATCGTCATAACAACTTGCGGCGTTTGCCCATAGTGTTTTTGTAATTCACGCCCCACCAATAAATTAAATTTCTGATCTGTCCCCCCCAATTCGACATCGGCTCGCAATTCCACCGAATCGTACCCCTGTATCAATGGATACAGAAATTCATGAATAGCGATGGCTTGCCCACTTGTGTAACGTTTATGGAAATCATCACGCTCTAACATCCGCGCAACCGTATGTTGAGCTGCCAGTTTAACCAAACCACGGGCATCCATTTTGTTCATCCACTCGGAGTTAAAACAAATCTGGGTGGTGTCTGGATCGAGGATTTTGTAAATTTGCGCTTGATAAGTGCGGGCATTTTCTAACACATCTTCACTCGACAGTGATTGACGGGTCACATTTTTGCCGGTTGGATCACCGATCATGCCGGTAAAATCACCAATTAAAAAGAAAATCGTGTGCCCCAAGTTTTGGAATTGACGCAGTTTATTAAGCAATACAGTATGTCCTAAATGTAAATCTGGGGCCGTGGGATCAAAACCCGCTTTGATGCGTAGGGTTTTGCCACTTTCTAACTTGGTGCGTAATTCATTTTCAAGTAATATCTCATCAACACCTTGTTTTATTTGAGTTAATGCATCTGTCACGGTTACCATGTCTAGCCTCTCAATTATCAATGCCACGCCAAAGTTTTTTATGCACAAAAGTTTTTGCGTGGAAATCAATTATCAGTTATTAGTTAGGAATGGTCATGAAATAATTTCCCTATATAAATGATTTAAAGTTCCCTAGTACAGCAAACACTAAGTTCGTATAACATTAGAGTTGTCCGGAAATAAGCCTGACGCTGCTTTGCCCCTTTCT
>QNER01000408.1 GCA_003646175.1 Candidatus Parabeggiatoa sp. nov. 1 | reverse complement strand
TTGAAGGTTTCTAACTGAAATGAGTCAATTTGATTTCACTTGCAGACAAAAGCAACGGGTTAATCACCTATAACTTTTGGTTGTCAAGTTTCCTTATTGTTGTTCTTTAAATTCCTTAACTTGGTTCTTTCCTTTTTCAAATTCAGCCATAAAGAGTTCGCTGATTTTTTGGGGATCAAAATTCAATAAAGTCCCACCAGATTCAAAGTGTTGGGTAAATACTATACCAACAGCGTAGGTAGAAGCACCGTTAAACATCAATGCGCTCATTGTGCCGGCGACGGTTCCACCACCCGGTATAAATTTTAAAAAACTGCTCATCATCGCACGGGTTGCCATTCCTTTCAGCATGGTTTTTAGGAGCTGTTTGACAAGACTATTGGAAAACGGAATTTCATATAGATTAGTCAGGCTATGCAACATTTTTTGTTGAATGCCTGTCAAAACCATCTGATCCACAATTGGAATCGGGATGAACCCGGTACTCATAGAGGTAAGCGTATAACTTCTGACCGTTTCATTGGCTTTTTTAAGCCTAGCCGTTTCATCATCATTAGACATGTGTGTTTTTTTCCTTTCGTTGGGCGAGTTTTGCAACCTCGCCCGCAACGTTTCATTGCAAAGTTTCCCAAACCGAAACTTCAAAAGCCGGTTGCAAATCAATCGGTTCCCGCTGCAACATATGGACATTAGGCTTGCTTTGCTAAGTGTTGGGGCAGTCATTTTGTAACAACGTTTGAAAACGAGAACTCAACTAAGGTTCTATACCAATAATAACAAGTGGGACGGCAGGAACGCCTCTACCTTGTCGTATGACATTGTATAGTTCACCTTCATAATAAGCGACACCAGAACTCATTTGTCCCTGTAACGATTTCATCGGCAATATTTCTATTCCAACATCAATTTGATCACTCACGTAAAATGCCAAGTGTTTAGCGAATAAGTCATAAGCAACAAAAGAATATTTCCCAAACTGAACTTCAATTGCAACCCTGTCCTTTAAAAAATCTCTAACCCTACTTCTACTTTCGGTCCATTTTTTGGTTTCAAGTTGCTCCTTGAATGCTTTGTTCAGATCAATGGGACTATACAACAACCGCCCCTTCATCCGCTTTTCTTTGGAAACTTTGGTTTTGCAAGTTTCACCGTCAATCTCATTAATAACGTTTTGTATTTCTTCCCATAATCCTTTTTTATGTACCAGAAGAAATTCCAAACCATTCAGATGAGAATATGTTTCAACTATTTTCACGACAATATGCTCCTTGATTTTCTAACCGCGAATGTAGGGTGGTTTGTTGCACCCACCATTTTGATTGAGTATGGTGAGTTTAGCTATCGCTTACCCCACCCTATATTGAGTATGGCCTTCATTTGATGTAAAGGTGTCGCCACCCAATGTGTTTTTATTGCCCACCACTCCAGCAACGTAAAGAAGTTGCCGCCCCCCTACATGAATAATCTCTACATCAAATTTTGGTGGGCAACACGTTGGGTGGCTACATGAATAATCTCTAAATAATAGACTTGTCCCTTAATAAGCTAAATCGTTGATTTTATTAACTATTAATATATAAAATTTTCAATAGGTTACGTTTATTTAGGGACAAGTCTAATCTTTACATCAAATTTTGGTGGGCAACATAAAGACGTTACCCACCCTACATCAAATTGAGGCCACACCCCTATATTTAACCCATGCGACATTAGTTACTCGATTTTCTGACTCACGTCTATTAATTTTCGCTCAAATTCCTCTTTAAGGGAGGGTTCCGCAATGAGTTTTTTCAGAATGCGCCCGGCACCATCGGCGAAATCCGCCTCATTTTCCCGGAACCGGTTAAGCAATTCTGCCAATCCAAATTTTGTGACGGTAAGTTCCCGCTCGCCGTGAATATCCGTATCCCAAATAGTCACATGCCGATTCTTAGGGACTGCCACAAAATACGCTGTGGAAAATTCGATATTGTGTCCGCGCTCGGATTTGGTGTCACATTCAAAATAACCAAAAGATTGAAATCGGAAAATATGCTGATGCTGGAAGTGAAATATCGGCTCACATTTTAACTCTTCGTTGGCTTCACGGATTGCAGTGTCATCGGCTGCGCGTTCCAAAAGTGGTAGTGAATCGAAAGCGTTCTCTAAGTAATGACAATACCAATGCTCAAAGGTTATGTGTCCACCACAGAAATCATAAGTATTTGGGCAGATCAATTTGTCTGGTGATCGTTTGTGGATAAAAATAATTGGCGCGTTGCATTTATCATCCCATGCGGTTGGTATCAAGATCACACTCGTGTGACGATAACCCAACTGGTGAGCCCCATCACGACTGACGCATCCAAACAACTGTAATGGTGAATCGGGCGATTTTCGATCCACAAGAAGAAACAATTCTGACATTTGTATAACCTATTTTAAGATAAGAAAGGTAATGAGTAATTGGGCACTGGGGTTGAATGGGATTAATTCAAATCAATGAGTTACCTTGATAAATACCATTAGTTTTAAATGGTTTTAAAAATGACTTATCATCAGAAATAAAAAATTAATGATGGCTCACCGACTAATGGATTGAATGCTTTGAAAACCGATTCATGTCCTTTCCAAAAACGGCCAATTAACTTTCTTTTAGCGTGTTATTTTTTGAAAACAGCACGATATTGAAGCATTCCCATTCAAGAACCCCAGTGCCGGTTTTTTAAATCCTTTATTATATACAATCCTTGTAGTTATTGTTTGGCTTTAGAAAAAACTTGTTCATCGAGTTTGATGCAAAAGTTTTTCTAGAAAAACTTTAGTCGCAAATTGGAAATGGGGTATCTTCAAAAAAATTCAAGATTAGCTCAAAGTATCCACCATTAGGATGACTATCAAACTAAAGTTTGGATTCCACGCATAAAATAATTCATTTCATGAATTTGCGTAGCTCATTGACTTTAAAAATCTGTATTGGCTTATGCGCGGTGGTGCTGCGATAATAAATATTAATGGCATCAATATCTGGGTAAAAAGCCACTAAGTCGGCAAAATGTTGGGATAAAAGCTGCGCCTCTTTGATGTCTGGCACAATGGTTAAAGGTAAATCAATATCTACCGTCAGTTTGCCAAATAAATAATGCAAAGTGATTTGCTCAATCGCGCCGGCAACGCCTAAAGATTGCCAATGTTGCTGTAAACGCGCTGTGATCTCATTGCGGAACGGCAAATTCAAAGTGGGCTGGCTCTGTTCATCGTTTTCAGGATCAATATGTACCAAAACGTCAGTAATTTCTGGCATTTCAGCCATTAAACGTGTACGCACAGCTTCACAAATTTGATGGCTCTCTGAAACACTGATACGAGGATCAACCAAAATATTCGTATCTACTAAAACATTGATCCCCATTTTGCGTGTGCGTAACTGATGTAAACCGCGAACGCCTTCAACCGAGTGAATAAGTTCTTTAATTTCAATTAATTCCTGTTTTTCTAAACCGGTGTCCATCAATTCACTGATACCGGGCAGACTTAACGAAAAACCAACATAGCCGATCATCAAACTGATCCCAATCGTAGCGACGGCATCCAACCACAGAAAACCCATCATAGTTCCCGCGACACCAACAAATACGATTACTGAAGAAATCGCATCACTGCGATGATGCCACGCATTTGCTCGTAACATCGGGGAACGCACCCGATCAGCGATATATATTGTGTAGTGGTATATCGCTTCTTTGATAGCAATGGACAAAATGGCAGCGACAAGGCTGATAGTTGTCGGTTGTAATAATAATTCCGGCTCAAATAAACGCCTTTGGGCATCTATCAATAAACCCGCAGCCATCAACAAGAGTAAACCGCCCCCTGCTATAGTCACGAGCGTTTCAAAGCGCCCATGCCCATAAGGATGTTCGGCATCGGGGGGCTGTGTACTATATTTAGCCGCTACCAACGTCATGGCACCGACGAGTAAATCCGATAAAGAATGCAAACCATCGGCAATCAAAGCTTGTGAATGTCCAACGATGCCAAAGACGATTTTAATAATCGTCAATAGGATATTAATTGTGACAGCTAAGATGGTGACATCGCGTATCGCAATATAACGTTCTTGCTGTGATATTTGAGATGATGACGGTTTCAACATACAAAAAGAGGAGTAATGGGTAATAGGTAATGGGTTATTTTTTAGGGCAACCGCAAGAAATTTTCCATACAACTCATTGAATATATTAGGAAAAATTATTTTATACAGCCCTTTATCGTAAGCCAATATGATAATCTATGTACAGGACAAAAAAGTGTTCAAGCCGTTATGCTATCGCTTTTTTTGGCAATAGTCTCACTAAAACCCTCGTTAAAAAGCCGTTTAGATCACGCTTTTTGTTTTGAGCCTCACTAAAACCATAGCACTGGTGGTTATTGCATCAATATGCGCAAAAGTGATACTATCGCAAAAAAAAGCGATAGCATCACGAAATTCTTTATCATTCGTTTCAGGCGAACCTTGCACGAAAAAGGGGCGTGACTATTGAACATCAGAACAGTATTTTGTGTGGATATTTTATTAAGCCGCAATTCCTTAACTTCACCCAACAACTATCTTAGAAATAGCAAAGCACAAATCCACAGTCTTTATCATTCGTTTCAGGCGAACCTTGCACGAAAAAACAGCACAACAGACTAAGTGCCAACGTATCCACCGAAATGCTTTACAACGGCTCACTCACCACAATATTAGGTAGTTTTTCCGGCAAAAACTGCACTCGCGCTGCCATCGCCGGATTCATATACACTGTCCCCGCCTCATCTACCAACATCACATATTTAACCCCCATCTGTTGTGCAATGCGATGCCAATCTTGTAACCCTGCCACCGTCAAAGCCGTTGAAGCGGCATCCGCCCGTGCGCCGCTGCTATCTATTACCGTTACTGAGGTTAAACCTTGGGTTGGCATCCCATTGCGAGGATCAATAATATGTGAATAATGCACCCCTTGATATTCTCGAAAACGTTCATAATTGCCAGAAGTAATAATACTTTCTTCGCCACTCACCGAACAAGCGGCTAAAACACCTTTGCCACTGGGGTGACGAATGCCTATTAACCAAGGTTTTTCTCCCTTTTTACCAATAGCTTTGAGATTGCCACCGGCATTAATGATGGCATTTTGCACACCGAGTTGGCGCAACTTTTCTATGGCTAAATCAACGGCATAACCTTTGGCAAAGGCCCCAAAATCAAGTTGCACCGCCCGATTGCGTGATGAGATGCGATTGCCGTTAATCTTAATATCATCCATGCTGGGTGCCAGCGCGACTAATTCCGCAATTTTGTCTGGCGAAGGCAGCGGCAGATTGTCAGAGAAATCATCGGTGTGAAATCCCCATAAACCGATTAATTGCCCAATGGCGGGATTAAAGAAGCCATCACTTTGATGAGAAAGCTGTTTTGCTTGTTTTAGCATTGGCAACAGCGATGTTTCTTGAACTGTCCTTGTTTGTCCGGTAGCAATGGCTTGGTTTAAATCGGTTAAAGGACTGGAATGCCATGCGTGCCAATTGCGGTGTTTGGTTTGAAAGTCGTTAGCGATGGCATTCACCGCCTCACTCGCTTGTTGTTCAGCAAGCCCCCAAATGCTAATGTCTACTAAGGTGCCGAACACATAAAATTGTTGTTGATACAGTTGATTACCGCCGTTGGCGCGGAATAATCCGGCTAGGAGTAATCCGGCTAGGAGTAATCCAGCTAGTAGAGGCCATGTGTAAGTGCGTGTTTGCATAAGTAACTACAAGGATTGTATATAAGAAAGGATTGAAGCAACGCAATTTGCTAGTTCTCTTTCCCGTTGGAACGATCCCTTTGAACCGATCCCCTATATATAAATACTCCCTAACACTACCGCCTGACGCGCTCCTGTTACTGAGGGCAAATTACCCGGTTGCTTAGCCAATCGTTGTTTAGCCAACCATGCAAAACTGATGGCTTCTACTAAGTCGGGATCGATTCCAACCGTTGCTGTTGATTCAACCACACACTCAGGCAACTGTTTTTTAAGTCCTGCCATCAACAGGGGGTTATGCACCCCGCCCCCACAGACTAATAAGCGTTGTGGGGCATAAGGTAAAACGGCTTGAGCAATACTTGTCATCGTGAGTTGACACAAAGTGGCTTGAATGTCTTCAGCACGTAGAGAAAAGTTTGACGTATGGCGGCCCAACCAATCAAGATTAAAGTAATCACGGCCGGTACTTTTGGGTGCCGGTTTGGCGAAATAGGGATCCGCTAACAGGGTTTCCAACAATGATTGTTGCACTTGCCCGGAGGCAGCATAAGCACCTTGTTTATCCATACGAAGTTGTTGCTGTTGATAGGCATGAGCATCAAGTAGTGCGTTGCCGGGGCCGGTATCAAATCCGAGCACGGGTTGATTATCATCAGCCGGTAGCACGGTGATATTAGCAATCCCACCGATATTGAGTATGACACGAGTTTCTTGTGGAGTACGCCACTGGGCATTATGAAAAGCGGGCACTAAAGGCGCACCTTGTCCGCCTGCTGCTATATCTCGCCGCCGAAAATCCGCGACGGTGGGAATTTGCGTGATTTGAGCAATGACGTTGGGATCGCCTAATTGCCAAGTATAAGGGGGGGAACCATCAGGGTGGTGATACAAAGTTTGGCCGGGAATACCTATCGCACAGACTTGCTCAGGCGAAGTTGGTGATTTTTCCAGTAAAGCCAACGTGGCTTCGGCAAATAATTCACCCACCCTTATATCAAGGGTGGCTATGTCATGTAGCGTACTTTGTTCGCGTGTGAACTGGCTGAGTTCCAGTAGTTTCTCACGCAACGATGGCAACCACGGATGAGAATGCACGGCATGTACTTGTACATTCTCTCCTCCAACAAATTCAACTAACACAACATCAATCGCATCCACACTGGTGCCTGACATTAGTCCAATAAATAAACACATCGGTTTTTCA
>QNER01000407.1 GCA_003646175.1 Candidatus Parabeggiatoa sp. nov. 1 | reverse complement strand
CGAAGATGTTGCGTTATTGTTGAACGTGATGGCGGGGTTTGATGAACGTGATTCAACTTCTTTGAACCACCCACCAGAAGATTACACTGCCCATTTAAACAATAGTATCAAAGGTTTAAAAATAGGTTTACCCCAAGAATATTTTGGCGACGGTTTAAGCGCGGAAGTGGGCAAAGCGTTAGAAGCCGTCATTAAAGAATTGGAACAAGCGGGCGCAACCCTGCAAGAAATCCATTTACCCCATACTCATTTAGCAGTACCTATTTATTATATCATTGCGCCTGCCGAATGTTCTTCTAATTTATCACGCTATGATGGGGTGCGCTTTGGTTATCGCTGTGAAAATCCCACCGATTTGATGGACTTATACAAACGCTCACGGGGCGAGGGCTTTGGTGGGGAAGTCAAGCGCCGTATTATGATAGGCACTTACGTGCTATCGGCTGGCTATTATGATGCGTATTATCTCAAAGCTCAACAAATTCGCCGCTTAATTAGTAATGATTTCGCGGAAGCGTTTAAACAAGTCGATGTCATTTTAGGCCCAACGACACCTACGACGGCGTTTAAGATTGGTGAAAAAGTTGATGATCCAGTGACTATGTATTTATCTGATATTTATACCATTTCGGTAAATTTAGCCGGCCTACCCGCATTAAGCGTACCAGCCGGCTTTGTAAATCAATACCCGGTCGGTTTTCAAATAATAGGCCCTTATTTGAGCGAAGCCCGGTTACTGAATATTGCCCATCAATATCAGCAATGCACGGTTTGGCATAAACAGAACCCACCAAACTTTGCCTAGTGCTAGTGGTTGGTAATTAGAATTAGCAATTTTTAACGGCCCATTACCCCAATACCTTCGCCAAAGCACACCTATTGGTTGTGAGAATTATACCTAACTGATTGAAAATAAAAATGTTAGTTAATGGTTTATTTTCGTGATACAGATAGTTATTCTAACCCTTGATTCGCATTAAAAATATAAGCACTCTGAATTTTAGGCAGAATAAATTAAATAATTCTATTAGATAGGCATGATTTGGCGAAGGTATTGGCCTATTATAGTCATCCAGAAAAGTTTTGTCTGCAAGCAAAAACCTTAGAATTCAGTCCAACCTCAAAGGTTTGGCACAGAGCTTATTGATTTTTATTTGTGCGTTAAAATTTTACAAGTCCTTCTGAAACTAAAAATTTAGTTTATCGCATCAAAGAGTAACAAAGATAGAAGTATATTGCGGTGTTTTGAACTCCATAAACTTGAAAAATAATGTCATGGTCAAACTGATGTTGATCTGTCATTCCTACTTCAGACAGGAACCCACAAATGATGTCCTAGATTCCTGCCTAAAGCATTCATTACGAATACTTAATGTCCCTCACATTTTGGAGTTCATATTTTTAAATAATTAGATTTTATTAGTCAAATTGATGTTGAACATTAACTCACGTTTCGGGGTTCAAAATTTTCAGTAATTGCTTGATTATTAGACAGCATTCGCTTAATAATTTTTTAATCTCATTAATTATATATAAACTCAAATAAAAACCATAAGTTATATAATAATTCATTGTATCTCAGTCAGTTATAAATTAACTTTTAATATCAATAAATTAGTCGCTCATGCCGCTTTCCAAAATTAAGCTAAGCCGTTAAATTCTGAACACATCATAAGACAATATATTTATCAATCATATTTTTCAATAACTTATATTAAGAGAATGGGAAACTATTAAGTACGACAAATATAATCTGTTCCACTAAAGTCTATTTTTTGACAACAAAAATCTTGCTGGAAAAATAAATGGGAGGGAAGGGCTAACTTTTCAAATTGATTTTCACAAATCTAATGACAAAAAATAAAAAAGTTACTTTAGTCAAAAGGGTTGTCAAGAAAACTATTTTTGCAAAAAAAATGAAAATATTTGTAAATCAAATAATTTGTAATGATCGATCATGTTGAATATCAAAGAAACGGATTTCTCACCACAAAAATCGGATTTTTTTAACGCTTTATTTTTACAACATCGATTTGATGACTAACGTGAGTTCAACTTTAATATCAATAAGTTATCAAATTTGCTATCATTTCAATAAGTTATCATAACGTTTTGGTTTTTTAATGAGGGCAACAGGTGGGCAACAAAAAGACGTTGCCGGCCCCCTACGACATCAAACTGAAGTCACACTCAATAAATGTCCGCTTTTAAAAAATAAAATGGCTTTATATTCAGCACGATAACATAACCTATTGATTTAAGTATATATTTATAACTACTTGAAAAATAAGTCGAACTCACGTTACTACGGAAAATGATTGCATGATGAGACATAAAGAGGTTTAAATATGGCATGGGAAACCGTGATCGGCTTAGAAATTCACGCCCAATTGGCAACGAAAAGTAAAATTTTTTCCGGTGCGTCAACCGCTTATGGCGCGCCACCTAATACACAAGCCTGTGCGGTGGATTTAGGCTTGCCCGGCGTGTTGCCGGTACTGAATGAAGAGGTGGTGCGTATGGCGGCTAAATTGGGGCTGGCTATCGGGGCAACGGTTGCGCTACGCTCTGTGTTTGCGCGAAAAAATTATTTTTATCCCGATTTACCCAAGGGCTATCAAATCAGTCAATATGAATTGCCCATCGTCAAAAAGGGGGATATTCAAATTGAAGTCGATGGCAAAGAAAAAACCATTGGTATTACTCGCGCTCATTTGGAAGAAGATGCCGGTAAATCTTTGCATGAAGATTTTCAGGGGTTAAGCGGGATTGATCTTAATCGGGCGGGGACACCTTTGTTGGAAATAGTGTCGGAGCCGGATATGCGTTCCCCCAGCGAAGCTGTTGCCTATATGAAAAAACTGCATTCGTTGGTACGCTATTTAGATATTTGCGATGGCAATATGCAAGAAGGCTCTTTCCGTTGTGATGCCAATATCTCTATGCGCCCCCAAGGGCAACAAGCATTCGGCACTCGCGCCGAGTTGAAAAATCTGAACTCATTTCGTTTTGTCGAACGTGCCCTTAATTTTGAAATTGAGCGCCAAATTGACGTACTGGAAAGCGGTGGCGAAGTCATGCAAGAAACGCGCTTGTATGATGCTGACAAAAATGAAACTCGCTCTATGCGTACCAAGGAAGAAGCCAATGATTATCGCTATTTTCCTGATCCCGATTTATTACCACTGATAATTGAACCTGAGTTTTTAGAGCAAGTCAAAGCCGACTTGCCCGAATTACCAGATGAGAAAAAACAACGGTTTATGCAGCAATATAGTTTATCTTTATATGATGCCAGTACGTTGACAAGTAGCCGTGAACTTGCTGACTATTTTGAAGAAACCGTCAAAGCGTCTGACAGTGAAGCAAAATTGTGCGCTAACTGGATCTTATGTGATTTGACGGCCTTTTTAAATAAAAATAACTTGGAAATTACCGAATCGAAAGTCAGTGCTACTCAACTTGGCGGGATGTTACGCCGTATCACCGATAAAACCATTTCTGGCAAAATTGCTAAACAAGTTTTCGAGGGCATTTGGAATGGTGATGGCGATGCCGATACCTTTATTGAAAAACGCGGCCTTAAACAAGTCACCGACACTGGTGCAATTGAAAAACTCATTGATGAGGTGGTAGCCAACAATCCGAAACAGTTGGCAGACTACAGAGGTGGCAAAGAAAAATTGTTTGGCTTTTTTGTCGGGCAGGTAATGAAGGCTTCAAAGGGCAAGGCGAATCCCAAACAGGTGAATGAGTTATTGAAGAACAAACTTTCGTAAGGGAAGGGTATCGGTCTTCGCTTCAAGGGGGCGGAAATCTTTTCGATATGTTGTGGTTTGTCGGTTAATCCACCTTTTTGACTGTTAAACCTCAGAGGTTTGGCAAACCTCAGAGGTTTTGGCAAAGGTTTCTCGGTTTGAGGCTAAAGTTTTTGCGCGCAAAAACTTTAGCCTCGAAAGTTAAAGTTATCGTTATTTTTTTGGAAGTCCCTTAACCGCACAAAATTCACGCCACGTCCCTCACATAAATCCGTAATAGTTGTAAAATCAATAAAGTCAACATCGCAACGCCCAAAGGCCACTGATACAAGGGAGTACGCTGCACATAAACCCGACTTTCGGCCTCCGTTTTTTGCAACGTTTTGTCAATATGGTCATAAACATTGGTAAGGGCACGGAGATCAGAAGCGGAAAAATAAGCCCCCCCTGTCAGTTTAGCAATTTCTTTCAAAGGCCTTTCATTCAAGCCGCGCCTAAACATTGTACCTTTGCTGCCGACACCAATGGTATAGGTACGAATATCGTATTGTTTTGCCAATTGTGCCGCTTGTAACGGTTCCAAAGCACCAGCGTTATTATCACCATCGGTGAGTAAAATTAGCACTCGTGAACCTTCAGGCCGCTCGCGCAGTTTTTTGACCGCCAAACCAATCGCATCACCAATCGCCGTATCACGCCCAGCCATACCTATCACGGCTTTTTGCAATAAGGTATGCACCGCCATGTTATCCAACGTCAAAGGGGCTTGCAGATAGGCATGATCTGCAAATAAAATCAGCCCAATACGATCACCTACACGGCGTTCAATAAACGGCCCCAACACCAATTTCACGGCATTTAAACGAGTTATCTGCTGTTTGCGAGGCGTAAAAAAATCGGCTGCTTCCATAGAACCCGACAAGTCCACCGCCAGCATTAAATCATAGCCGGTTTGGGTGACTTCAATATGCTTGTCCAGCCATTGCGGATACATCAATGCCACCACCAAACCCACCCAGCATAACGCCAACAAAAACCATCGCCACCGTAGACGGCGAGTATTTTCGGAAAAATCAAGTTGGACAAAGGCTTGTTGTACACGCATCGTTGCCGGTAGGCGTAATTGTGGCAGATTGTCGGCTGGGCGTTGTTGTGCTGGCCAAAACCGCCACACAAGCAACGGCAAAGGTAACAACAGAGCTAACCAAGGCCATTGAAAAGTAAACATTTTTCAGTTATCCGTTATCAATTATCACTATTATCCTTTCCCCTTGAACCGAGCCCCTTTCTCCTTCAAGGTTCGTCTATCCACGCACGAATCGCCCGATACACCTTATCCACTTGACTCTCATCTATCGGCGCATCCGGTGGCGTATAAGGTAATTCTATCAAAATGCGTCCCGATTGCGTCCAATCAAAACTTTGTGGATCATGTTTAGTCAACCAAGTTAACCAATGTTCACCACTTAATCCCGCACAAGCGTCGCGCCCATGACGTTGTACAGCAACCCGTCGTAGCAAAACAGATAAAAATGTCATTTGTTCACGGGGAGGTGCGTGCAGGGGACGTAATGCTAACCATTCTTTCCGCGCCACGATCCGCCAGTCATTACGCCGTTTTTTTTGCTGAGAGCGGTGACGATAAATCAGTAGGCCTACAAATGATGTCAGCACAATAAGGCCCAGTAGCACCCACCAACCGGGTGCGGGTGGCCACCACGAAATAGCATCTAAACCACGTATGTCGTGTAACTGTTCAGTTGGATTCATCGATGCGTTCTCTGTTGTTGGCCCCGCTGGCGTAAACTATCCAGCACACTTTGATACACATCAGCCTGAGTAGACACACTGAAAAAATCTATATATAAACGTCGTGCCATTTGCGTCATCTCAAGGCGATGCTTTTCCCACGCTTGGCGATAGGCAATACGCCCTTGAAGATTATCGGTATCCACGTAAGTTTGTGTACCATCTGGGGCGGTAAAACACACTGGACCAATAGCCGGTAAATCGTAATCCGCCGGATCATCAACATTGATAAGCACGATTTCATGGCGTTGATGTAACAGGCTCAAGGTGCGTTGCAAAACCGCAATAGGCGTTTGATTAAAATCGGCAATAATAAACAATAAAGCACCGGTCGCGGTGCTACGATTTAACACTTTCAAAGCTTGCTCAAGTGCCGTATCATCTGGTGTGGTAGCGATAGGCGGAACGGTTAAACGACGCAACAATTGCCCCAGTGTTCGTGGTGAACGATGAGGGCGAAAAAACTGGGGGGTTCCTTGTCCAAACAATAAACCACCCACGCGATCACCATGTCCTTGAGCACTCCAACCTAATAAAGCGGCCACTCTGGCAGCAGTAATAGATTTAAACGTGCCGCGTGTTCCAAACTGCATAAGAATACCCGTATCAATACATAACACGACACTACGTTCACGTTCTTCTCGATAGACTTTTAAATAAGGTTTGTTCATCCGCGCCGTCACACGCCAATCAATATTACGAATCTCATCGCCGTGTCGGTATTCACGCACCTCTTCAAAATCCATCCCGCGCCCCCGAAATACGGAAGCATATAAGCCACTTAACGGTGTTTGGGAACGTTGCGAAGAGACAAATCCTAAGTTATAGGCTTGATGTCGTAATTCTAAGAGTTCATCAAGTTGGGGAGTTAGCATAATAATCGATTCCAACGGATTGACGAAGTTAAGCGATTTATGAACAAAATCAACGAATTAAAAATAAATAATACCTTTTCAATAAGCAATAAGTTGTAGCTATTTTCGCAGTAAACGGATTTTTGGGTTTGTAGGGTGAATTACATAATACATCAATGGCTACATTTTGATAGCTAACATTTTCAATCGGATGTAAAAAATGTTGGGCGTGAATGTGCCCATGAAAATTCGTTATATGTGTGTGCCCAAGTTCTTTGAGCAATTGTTTGTCCAACTTATAAAAAATTTCTGTGTACAGGACAAAAATTATAATCGATTGATTTTAGAGTATTTCGTGATGCTATCGCTTTTTTGGCGATAGTATCACTTTTGCGGTTCAACAGTATTTCGTGATGCTATCGCTTTTTTGGCGATAGTATCACTTTTGCAGTTCAACAGTATTTCGTGATGCTATCGCTTTTTTGGCGATAGTATCACTTTTGCGGTTCAACAGTATTTCGTGATGCTATCGCTTTTTTGGCGATAGTATCACTTTTGCGGTTCAACAGTATT
>QNER01000406.1 GCA_003646175.1 Candidatus Parabeggiatoa sp. nov. 1 | reverse complement strand
TTTTTTTATTCGACGGGTTGAAAAACGGGTTGTAGTACACATACAGGTATGTACTCATCTGTGACTTATGTAGTTTGGCAAGGCAAAGAAATGTGCGCGACAAGCCTGGACGTTTCGCGTATGTCGTCCAAAAGTGCTGCCATTGGTAAAGGTGGAAGCGGGGTTATTTTAATGAACACCCCACACCATTGATGACAAAAACGTCCAACATGCGGCGCGATGTGCCTACATCCGGCAATACGATCCTTTCCAATAGTTCTATGAATCAGGTACACCAATCGATGCGCTTGCAAAACTTAGGAATATAAATTATATTGATAACATTATCCTTGACCAAAATTATTGTATGGTAGGATCGTTGCCTTGACTTAATCCCCAAAATTCACAAGTTAAAATCCTTGAGTCTTATGATGATAACGAGTCAATGTACGACTGAGTTAAAAGAATATGGCAGCGGAATATGGGATTGAGTTTGTACTTATAGATATTCAGATAATTATTTAGTCCCCTTTAGGGGACTTGAGCTTTCAGCTGTTTTGAAATTATTTATCTGAAAAACTATAGCTTGGACTCGGGTTTTGAAAATGTACAGTGTGCGAAAGCGAGTCACTCTTGGTATCAGTTCAGAACATCCGTGAGGGGGCAGTTCGGGTAACTGGCTGTTCTACCTTGATGAACGAGAAAATAAATGCTCTGCTATATTGCATTGTGTTTGATGTTGTCGAGTTAGAAGTTGTGTCTGGTTACGCTTCACTAACCCAACATGGCTAAGCTTAAATCATTTTCGTTGATTTCAAAATTTATCTTGACTTTTTATTAATGACTGAGTACCTTTACCATTGTCAATATATAAATACCATTACAATAGTATACGGTATTTTTCTCGTTCTCAACGTCCTCATTGGATGTGCGTCTTGAGACGCTCTAGCTCAAGTATTTGTTTATAATGAGTTTCGTACTTCGTTTTCACTTGACGCTGGAGCATCGTGGTACGCATTCCCACGCTGGAATGGTAGGAACGAGAAAACCTCAATAATTACCACTCATTATTTGTTCATAAGTGGTGTTTTCGTTGTACTGATGTCAATTCAACTTTAAAGAGGTGAAGAAAATGGAATTATGTTTTAGAAGCAGTTCGCAGACAATGGGCGGCGGCGCCGCCGGAAGCGAAACTCAAGAAAATGTTCTTAGCGAAAAAGAAATCCAATTGATGCTCGAAGAGCTAGAGAACCTTGAAAACAACCGAGAGAAGGAAGAATCTCCAAAAGAATCAAAATTAATTTGATTCCGTAAGAGTGTGAACTATCTGGGCTCCATAATTAAGATGGAGCCCACTTTTTTGGGAGTTGACGACGATGGAAGTGGAAATTCAATCCGAAACGGGTCCAATTTATTTTAATCCGGTAACACTTAAGTTGAGTCCTGAGTTACACCAGATGTCTTATGAAGAGAGTTTACAAATAGCTCGTTGCTCTCTTTCGAGTAAAATCCAACCTGAAAACACAATTATCCGTGCCCGTATTGTGATTACAGAAAAGTGCAACCTCCGCTGCACATATTGTTTTGTAATGGATCAACAAAAGCAACTAAGAGATATGAAGCCTGAGGTTCTTGATAAAACCTTGGCGTTAATAAAAAAGTTTGGTTCTCGGCGAGAGCTAACAGTACAGATATTCGGGGGAGAGCCGTTGATCTATATTGATCGTATCAAGTACATTATAGAGTCTCTTAAAGACAGTGATGTTTTTCAAAACTGCCATTTTGAAGTTAATACAAATGCGACTTTAGTCAATAAAATAGAGCTTGATTGGTTTAAAGCTTATAAAGAAAAGATTATTTTTTCAATCTCTCTTGATTCGAGCGAAGCTGAAATAAATGATCTTTATCGAAAAAGCATGAAGGGTCGTGGATCATACAAACCAACCCTTAATGGCATTCAAAAGCTACAAAAGCAGGGTTTTCAGATAGGTATCCTATATACTCCCCGTAACGAAACATTAAAAAAGTTGCCTAAGCTTCTATTTGATGTCCATAAATTGGGTATTTATGATGTGAGTGTCAATTCCCCTCAACCCACTCAAAAAGACTGGAGTATTGATGGTCATCTTTTTGCTCAGTCACTCCTAAAATCAAAACAAGTGGCTTCCAAACTAGGTATGAACTTTAGCAGTGAGCTTGATAAAATTCAGTTAATTGTTGATGAAGAAATTCCGAACTTGAATGATTGCACCTCCCTCTGTGGATATTCACTTTCGTTTTCACCAGAAGGCGAAGTCAGTCACTGTATTGTGAATTGGGACAAATTAGCGGGTATGACTCAACCTGTCGATAATGTTTGTTTTGAAAAAATTCGTCATTTTAAAAATGACTCTCCTACGATGCGGAGTGAGTGTCAAAACTGTGTGGCTCATAGTACCTGCGGTGGACTCTGTGGTTTGGAAAGGACTCTAGGCAATATTCAAGGAGAAAATGAAGAAAAGCCTCAAAAATGCTGTTTTTATCAACAGGCCACAATTTATGCGGTCAAACAGAAAATTCAGAAAATTCAATCAATCGCTCTAAGTACAGGATAATAATTTGACAAGTTTTAATGAAAAATAATTTCCGGTACTGATGAGTCAATTGCTAATAAAAAAGGTCAGCCGAATGAATGAGACAATCCAACTTGGATTTATTTTAACAACCAAGTGCAATTTAGCGTGCCGTTATTGTTTCTATGAAAATGGCACATTAAATCGACATTCTCAATACTTAGATGTTAAGAAAGCCATTAATTTTATTGATAAACTTTCAAAATATAAAACCATCTCAATTGTGATCCTCTCTGGTGGTGAGCCTTTACTTTATCACGCACTGTCCAATTTCCTAACAGAGATAAAAAAGAGAGTTTCTCAGATTCAACTCATGACAAATGGCACACTGATTAATAGTCATCATTTTTCACCTATGATGGAAGATTTATTAGATGAAATACATATCAGTCTGGATAGTATTACTTCAGACTATCACGAAAAGCATCGAGGAAAACATCAAAGGACTATAGAAGGGATTCAAACAATCGCCGCTTCAAAAGTTAAAAAATTGACTCTTTGTACAACGCTTTCTCCAAATAATCTCGATCAAATTCAACCACTCATTGAGTTTTCTCAGACTCAAGGTTGCCAAATTGATTTTCACTTACTTGAAGACTCTGCTGATGATTATAACTGGGAAAAGCATAAACTTGAATACTTAAAAACAATTAAAAAGAGCCTAAAGTCTTGGAGCGGCGAAAAAGGCTCTATCGCCTACATGCGATATGCAATTCTTTTAAAAAGTCTTAAAGAAAAGCACTGGAAACCAAAAGTCTGTCAGCATTTTAATAACACGCTTGTCGTCGATTATGATGGCACTGTATATCCTTGCTTTCACAATAAAGCGAAATTAGGATCAATACATGAAAACACCGTTGAAGAAATTCTGGATAATAAATCCAAACAAGCCAAAAAATACTATAACCACCAGATGCAATGTTACTCACTTAAGTGTAGTGCTCTTATCGCCTAATGGAGTTAATAATATATGGCTTTTTTAAAGCTACCAGAATTATCTTTTAAGGACTTAGAACCAAAGCGATTAAAAGCAGAGATACGAAGACTCAATAATTGGTGTGCTCAAGCACCAGAGTCGCAACTTTTTAGTCCATGGCTAGAACACCTAGAATTTATGGCTAACAGAAATTGGCCCTTTTCAAGTACTTACCATAATTTTAACCGCCAAAATGTCGAATACTCATTTGATGACTCCTTCAATAAAAATTTAAACAAACCTAAACCAGTCACAAAAAAAGATTGGGAAATTTTACGAGAACAGACTCATTATTTTTGGCAAGATTCAAAATGGACTAAATCCTTTGGCTCCTTAAGTGATATTGAAACCTATATTAAACAATGTATTAACTCACCTCGCTCAAGTGAGCCTCTATTTAAATTTAAAAAAACCGTTACTAGCGGTGCTAAAATTTTATCGTTGGTTCGTTTTTCAACTAAAGAAATTAGTGATTTTGTCAATTCCTACGAAGAGCTAAAAGGTGTGCGAGTCGAATTTGGTAGTGAAAATGCCTATATCCCATGCTTGATGAAGGGCGGGCATGCTGTGGTGGTCTTGAAAAAGGAAGACGAGAAAAGATTTGACTCACTCTTGGCCCATGAATGGTTTCCAGGTCACGGTTTTCAGCAGGTTTACCTTAAAGCACCGTTAAGTTACTATAATCCTTTTTATGCTGAAGGTTATCCCGTTTTTTGCCAATATTTTTTTTCCACCACTTCATATGCTCAGAAACGACGAGCATTACTTTTGATGGAGGCTTTAATTCATCTTCGTTTTATTAATGGAAAAATTGATGTTGTTCAGTTATTTAAATACTATCAAACACGAAGAGACTTAACGCCACGGAACAAATATGTACGGCTTAATAATTTTTATATATCTCCTATATATGGTTTGAGATACTCTTTAGGTCTTGTTGTTGTTCAGAAACTTTATGAAGCTTTGGATAATAACTTGACAGAACTTGATAAGCTTAATCAGATAAATACATTTTTTACAAAATAGGAAAAATGGCACATTTCATTTCCTTTTTCCTGGTTAGTTTTCCGTTCATCACCTATGTTTAAAAATATAATAAGTTCAATATCTGGCCCAGCTTATAAAAAAGCGATGTATCTGACGCTTACTGTAAACAGCCTACTTATTTTTGCCGATTTATTCATTAGTCCGATTTTTTTAGTTTATCTTAAAGGGCATTTAGGGATTAACTCTTCTGGTGTCGTTATGGTCATGGCGTTTTTATCAGTATTCATCATGCTACTCGATTATCCGACCTCTCACATAGCTGATGTTTGGGATAAATTAAAAGTGGCTATGGTGGGTACATTATCTTTAAGTGTCGGGCTTTTTATTTATGGGTTTTCCGATTCTCTCGCTTTAACAATTATAGGCGTTTTCTTCAAAGCTTTAGGATTGGCTGTGATATCGGGTACCCTATCAAGTTGGTTTGTTGATCAAATAAGTCAACGTGAAGATTTTGATGTGATTCGAGAAAAGTATATCACCCTATCTACGATTACCCAAAAAACGACTATCGTTGTTTCTTTAATTATCTCCTATTTTGTGATTAATTACCTTTCTAAACAAGCAGTTTTTGCTATTAGTTCATCTGTTTATGCGTTTGCCAGTTTGATTTTATTTGTAGCTATTCATCACTTATCACAATCAAAAACTGAAGAATATCAATGGGATAATTATCGCTCATTGTTAGATGCTAAACCACTGGTTTCTTTTTTAAGACAATCTCTACAAAGAAAAGAGCATCGTTTTATTTACTCTATTCAAATTTTGTTTGGTCTCGGTTTTGTTATTTATATAACTTTTTGGCAACTTGTTGCTGAGGAAGTTGAATTAGAATCTCATTTGCCCACTTTAACGCTTTTAGGTTTCATAGTGGCTTGGGTGGGAAGTTGGATATTACCTTTCTTAGATCGTGATGCGCTTAGAAAGTACAAATATTCCGTCATTAGTGGAATTATTTTTTCATTGTTAATTATTAATGCCTTTTGCTTTGTTAATCTAAGCGGGTCAAAATACTTTTTTTTAGGTATCGTTTTTAGTTTTCAGTTGCTTATTACTTTTTTAGGGGTGTGGGTTCAGGGCAAAACGATGGAATATGCACCAGAGGCCAATCAGAGCGCTAAATACTTTTCACTTTCATCCACTTTGAGCGAGCTTGTTAATTCTTCATTTTTATTTTTTAACTCATTTTATTTAATTAAAGTGATGCCGGATGTATCGCTACTATTTTTGTATAGTGTGCCATTTTCAGTTCTATTGGTTCTATTAGTCACTCGCTTAATAAAATAAGACAAACTTTAAATTTTCTCGTTATAACGGATTTGGGGGGGAACTGTTTGAGCTTGGGTGGTGAAAATGATTAATGATTAATGATTAATGATTAATGATTAATGATTTAAACTATTGTTTTTCTTTAATTGACTAATCGGAATTTTCGGGGATAAGGTTTTAGAATCAAAGGAACTTACCAACTCACCATCCCAGTTTGAGCCTATACAGCCTCGATAGGAGTTAAGGCATTAAAAGGGTTGGCTCTGCGGGAAAGCCAAAAATCACTCAAACAAAAAACGGTTTCAAAACTCACGTAACTCTTTGAAATTCTGATTGCCCCCCAAATCCGTTATAATCAGTAAATTTTAATTAGGAGCTGATGTTACGCACTGAACTTCCAAGCCTTGGGATAAATCCCAAAGCTTGGAAGCTAAAGTAAGCTAAAACTATAGCCTGAGTCGCATGACTCTGCACCTGAGAACACGACTGTGTACTTTATCAGAACACGATTTGATAGCAGAAAAAAGTGCAACTCCATATGACTCAGGCTATAGTGCGGGAAAGCGGAAGTTTCCGTACCACCCAAAAGTCAAAGAAATCCGATTTTTGGGAAAAATCGGATTTCTCATTCAATGGTACTGATATTTCCGTTTTACTGCACTATAGCCGGTGTCACATGACTTGGCACCGCAATTATAGGTTAAGTCTATGAAAAATATAGTTATTCTGTTTCAAAATCGTGTCAACTCATATGGCACAAGCTATAATTAGTTCATTAACACTTTAGTCAAGGCACGTCTTTGAACTTCGAGGCTCGCTTTTAACAAAGCCTCATCAGCTTGAAAGAGATTTTGGGTGTAGTACAGCCAATCAGACAGAACTCCCAAAAAGTCACGTAATTCACCGTCATATTTTAACAATAATTGATTAGTTAAGTCTAAAATCCTCATTCTTTGTTCGAGAGGTGTTGTTTCCAATAGAACGGCTATTAGTTCCGAATTATATAACTTTGAAGCCCCTTCTGTTAATAATCGCTGAGACAGTTTACTTGAAGTCAGCTCCTGAGCCATTATGTAGCATCCTCTTTATGTCTGAGTCAATAAAGTAAATCTTTGTGAGAAG
>QNER01000405.1 GCA_003646175.1 Candidatus Parabeggiatoa sp. nov. 1 | reverse complement strand
TTGAATGATATCCTAGGGCGTTGCCCTAGGCTAGTATGTCAGCCCCTTTCAGGGGCAAAGCAGCGTAAGGCTTATTTCCGGACAACTCTAATGTTATACGAACTTAGTGTTTGCTGTACTAGGCTTTAATAAAGTGCCCTTCAGGGCTGAGTAGTTACCAAACCTAAAAAAAATAAATCCGAAAAATCCGTCAATCCGTTGTACTTCCCGTATACACCTGAATACAATAAGTTCATGAACGATTGAACTTACAAACAACTGTTTAATAACATTATGAACCGTTTTTACTTATTCTCAATTCTATTTACCTATTTGTTGTTAGGCAACTTCAGTATCGTACAATCCCAGCCCCTTACCAAAGCTGAACAGGCTTTCCAACACGGTTACCATGAACAAGCTATTGTGCAGTGGCAAGCGGCATTGGCGACAACACAAAATCCCAGTCACCGTTTAGAAGCGCAACTCGGTATCGTGCGTGCTTACCGGCACATTGGGGCTTATGATAAAGCACTCAATACGCTCAATACAGCTTTGCCTATCGCACAAAAAGCGGATGACACAACGTACTATGTGTTGTTACTCAATGAGTTAAGTAAGCTACGCCTGTCCCAAGGCATAAAATGACGTGTCAAAGCTGTAGAGCAAGCGAAAAAAGTGCTGAACATTGCACGACAGGCTAATAACCCATCGTTATTGGCTGAAGTCTTGAATCACCAAGGTAATTTATTGACGGCTGAGTATGACTATGAGGCAGCATTGGAGGCCTACACTGAGGCACGCACCCATGTCACTCAAGACGATGCGTTATACAGCAAAATCCTTATTAATCAAGCACAAACCATTTTTTTAGTTGATGTAGAGAATGCTTACCAAAAACATGCTTTTAAAGCAAGCATAGCCGCTTTGAAACAGGCTTTACCGGCCGCCCAAAGTGGGTCACCTCGTTACACCCAAGTTTTTGGGTTAATCGCTTTAGGCAAATTGGCCCAACAAATTAAAGCGAAATTGCCTAAGCAGTCAGCGCAATTACTTGCCATCGCTTATCAAGCCTTGGACGCAGCGCGGAATGTGGCAAATCGTTTGGGCAATGCCACCGCAAAAGCGCATGTTTATGGTCATTTGGGACAATTGTATCAACAAGCCAAGCGTTATGATGACGCTTTATCTTTAACCCGACAAGCGGTATTTTTTGCTCAACAAACCCGTCAGCCACCCCTATTATATTTTTGGCAATGGCAATTAGGGCGTATCCAAAACGCACGAGGTGATAAGCATGGTGCAATAGCGGCCTATCAGCAAGCTGTCACCAATCTCAAATCGATTCGCGCACAGGTAGCGACAACCGGTTATATTAATCTGACTGAAAGTTTTCGTGAAAAGATTGCGCCAGTGTATTTTGAGTTGGCTGATTTATTGTTACAACAGGCTAACGCTACTCAGGATGTTTCGCGCCGCGATAAATTATTGCGGCAAGCTAGAAAAGCGATAGAATCTTTCAAAGAAGCTGAATTACAAGATTATTTTCAGAGTGACTGTGTCGATCTCCAAACACAATGCACTGACTTGGCGCAAATCATTGATGCACAAACTGCCGTTTTGTACCCCATTCCACTGCCGGATCGTTTGGAATTGTTACTCCAACGGCGCGATGGTTTAGTACAAGCGACTGTCCCCATCCGTGAAGAGGTATTGCGCGATAAAATTGCGTCTTTTTTGTCACCGTTACGCCGGCCACCCTATCTCATTGAGGAATCTGATAAGAGTCAAAGTGATGAACAATCGCCAGAGACTTTTGTTTGCACCCCAACAGAGATGCCACCGCCGAAAATAGACAAACAAGCCCAAACCTTTTTAGGCCATGCCCAAACGCTTTATAGTTGGTTGATTGAACCGCTTGCTGCCCAACTACATAACATTAAAACTTTGGTGATTGTGCCGGATGGGGCATTACGCACTATGCCCTTTTCAGCTTTGCATGATGGTCAGCAATTTCTGATTCAAAAGTATGCAGTGGCGATCACGCCCGGTTTGTGCCTTCGTTCCCAACCCATTCCACGGCAGGGTAAAAGCACTATCTTATTGGGCGGTTTATCTGAGGCCGTCCAAGGATTTTCTTCTCTACCTTGTGCAGAGTATGAATTAAACACCCTGAAAAAATTGTTTAATAAAACGCATAAACCGTTGTTAAATAAACAATTTACCATCGACAACGTAGACCAAGAACTCAACCAGGGGGCTTATTCTATACTGCATATTGCCTCTCATGGTCAGTTTAATGCGGAGTTGAAAAACACATTTATCTTGACTTATGACGATAAATTGAGCATGGATAGACTGGAACAGTTAATAAATATGACCACCATTCAGGATAAGCCGGTCGAATTATTAACCTTGAGTGCTTGTGAAACTGCGGTGGGTGATGATCGCGCGGCATTGGGATTGGCGGGGATTGCGTTAAAGGCGGGGGTTGAAAGTACGTTGGCGAGTTTGTGGAAAGTGGATGATGTCGCAACGCAGGCACTTGTGGTTGAATTTTATCGGCAATTACAAAACCGTGCCATTTCCAAGGCTCAAGCATTACAAAATGCTCAAACAATGATGTTGACTGATGATTTGTATAGGGGCTACCGACATCCTTATTTTTGGTCGGCATTTTTGTTAATAGGGAACTGGCTTTAAATCGTCGTTCATGACCTTTTTAACATTCGAGGTTCAAGTTTTTGCGCGCAAAAACTTGAACCTCGAATAGAGTTCACAGAGTTACACAAAGTCACACAGAGTCCTATTAGTTAAAAAATCTCTGTGAAACTCTGTGTACCTCAGTGCCTCTGTGTTAAAGGAAAACTGATAGATAGTAAGTGTAAGAACGGATTGATGAGAAGGGATTTGTTAATACGAGGTAAATTAAAGAAATCCGAACCAAGTCCAAAAAATCGGATTTCTTAAATCCTTTCATAAGTAAATCCGTTATAAAATGCAATCCTTGTAGTTATTGTCAAAAAGCAAGTTACTTAGAAAATGGAAATGCACCTTTTATTCACTATTCCATAAAACTCATCGGTGTCATTGGCATTCCGTCGTGCTGGGTTCTCACACGAAACAGATTCAATTCTTTCGCCTGTTTATAGCCGCAAGGCTTTTCCAACTGGGCTTCAACAAACCCGCCCGGCAACACCACCAGAAAATCATCTAAATTCACATCAGGGGAGTCAATGGTTATTTCGCCATCAATACCCAATTTTGATGAGGCGGTTATCACTTCTTCTATAGGCTCTCCAGAAAAATTATAAATGCCGGTGGTTGTGACTTGGATATTGCCCCCATTGCCAAGGGAGGCATTCGCTTTGATACGACTGTTATCCAGCACGATAAACTCAGGTTTTAGGGTAATATTGCCACCATCGCCGTCTTTGGCTTTGACGGTTGTGGTAATGGCACTGTTGATTAAATATAGATAGCCCGGGGAGCTGATGTGTATGTCGCCACCATCAGATTCTCCAGCGGTTTCTGTCTTTATAAAACTATTGTGCATTCGTAGCGATTCTTTTACATGCATTCTTACATCACCAGCATCGCCCATACCCAGACTGCTTGTTGTGATCTTGCTTCCCCCAGTTAGGGAGATATGATGCGCTTGTACATCGATATCTCCCCCATAACCTGTATCCCAATTCGCGGTGCTTATCAATCCTTCCTGACGGATGTACAACGTGTCCACATTGAGTGAGATATCCCCGGCCTTTCCCGCACTTTGTTTGCCGGCACCTGTCTCAATATGCCCTTTATCCTGTAGCTCTAACAAAGGGGCTGATACGATAATTGTGCCACCGTCTCCAGCAGTGAAAGTGTTACTTATTAAAGCACTGCCTTGCCCGGTTATTAGAACCGCTTCTTTTGCGGTTACCGTCAATGTGCCTCCACGTCCTGCTGTAGTCACTCTCTTACTACCTGTTTCCAAATTCACTTGTGCCCCTTCTTTTAAAGTGAGCGTATCCACTTGCAACAAAATATCGCCGGCATCGCCAAGTCCTTTAGTATCGGCACGAATGGCACTACTATTTGCCAAAGTCAAGTTGGGAGCCGCAATCACAATTTTACCACCTTTGCCAGTACCTGTTGTATTGCCTAATACGCCAGTCCTAAACTCGGCTTTTTTTCCATTGATAAACAAGGTAAAAAAGCCAGACAGGTTTATCGTTTTTGTCGCTGTCATAGTAATATCGCCTGCTGCACCAGAATGTCGTGTACTACTGGCAATCTGTGTGCCGTCAGTCAAAGTGATTTGATCGGCTTCTATGTTGAGGTTACCCCCATTGCCAGTGCTATTTTTAATAGCCACCGTGGTGATTCTGGCACCTTTGGCGACAAACTCATCGGTGGCTTTTATGCTGATGCTTTGTCCGTCTTCTGTGCCCTTGGTATCTGCAAATACATAAGCATTCTCCATGACTATTCGCCCACCTCGAATATAGACTTTTCCCCCTTTGTTCCCACTGACATCGACATTGGCACCTCTCGCCAAATTCTCGTAAGTCGTCGGCGTATCTGTCATCGTGATGGTGCCAAATCGTTCAATCGTACTATTTTCTATGGTTTCAGGAGTTACTGGGACTTCCCCCGATGATGCTACACTGACGAGGTTCACCCGTCCTTCGGGCGCACTCAGTGTTGAATTCTCACGTCCCGTCAGATGATTATCCAGCAACGTCAAGTCACCACCGATGAAAGAGAGGGTTTTCCGGTTGGGTACGGCCAGAAAACTGTATTGCTTGGAAATACCAGCCGGCGATTCATCCAGGAAGCCAAAAGCACTGGGCGGAGCCACCGTCAATAAACTGCGTTCTGGCTGGCTGGCATCAAATCGGCCATCTAAGCCCAGCCGCATATAATCGGCCGTGCTGACATGTAGCGAGCCTTGCACATCCAAGCGGGCTTGTTCTCCAAACATAACACCGGCGGGGTTAAGGAAATACATATCGGCATTAGGAATCGTGGAGCGCAATAATCCATTAATGGAAGACGCTTGCCCCCCAGTGACACGGCTGATGACATGCTTAATCGTCCCAGGGCCAGAAAAGGTCGCGCTTTCATGTTGGTTGAGGTTAAACCGGTCAAAACTATGAAAGAGGTTGTTGCCCCTTTGTTGGCCTAAACGGGCCTCAATAGCAAAGTTTGGCCCATCCAACGCACCAGCCGAACCTAAGGTGCCATCAAGCACAACTTCGGCGTGGGCAGTGTGGCTTATAGCTAATGCTGTCATCAGAAAAGGGGTTTTTAAAGTGCTGTGCATGGTCTTTCTCCAAATGAGGGGGCCGGCAGTTTTTTTTTGCCCACCGTAGATGATTTATGATGGTGGGCAACAACGTTGCCCACCCGACATTAAAAAATCGACTAATCAATCAACTTAAACTGTAATGGGTTAGAATCAGGTATCAGTTCCATTGCACCAAAGCTCGGTACAGACATCTTTTTGGTCAGCGGATGAAAGTGAGCCTCATATTTGTCAACTTGATCAGTCAACGTAGCACTTGTGAGCGTGAATATCTGAGGGGCGGTTTCTGTCAAAATGACTAAATAACGTCCCCATTCTAACGCATCAATCACTAAGGGATCAGGGAGAACCGGTTCCCCTAAAATGCCACCAATGTCAAGATCAAGCAGGTTAAATCCTTCATTGGTACTCTCAGTATTAAAGGAAAAAACCTGGCGGCTTGGGGTTATCGCACCAAAGTTGTCAACCGCGTCAACTTTCCAGTAATAGGTGATGCTGTCTGAAATTCCCCGCGAACCGTCTTCGAGAACCGTGTTATCGTTAATCGCCTTTTCAGAATCGAAAATATCTTCATGCTGAAGAACCACGTTTTTGAACTGAATATCTTCGGCAATTGTCAGGTTGTAGGTGACCAGATCGCTTTCAGGATCGGTGGTTTCTTCCCAATCGAACTCAAAAGCCGTTTTGGTTGTCGCACCGTCATGAGGACTAAACAAATTAAACGCGGCCGGGGCTTGATTGCCGGCTTGGTTTTTATACACCATTGAGGTACCGCTGAAGCGCAAGATGTCATCGGTCTCATTATCCGTGACAAAGTAATGCACTTGGTAGGGGCCGGGGGCATTAAACACATTTTCAATGGGGCCACTGAACTGACACGACAAATTCGGCAATTCTACCATGACTTCCCTTTCGTCTTCCGTTAAGTCATCACTTTTGGGCAAAATAATCGTCACTGTGGCACTTTTAACGCGCTGAGGATCATTCACCGTCAGGAATAAGTCCGCTGCCGATTGTTCGGGACTTAAATATAAATTCTTAGTTACGGTGAGGATGTCAAGTGAATTTCTCGTGGCGTTTTTGGGAGTGCGGGTTGACTGCCCCACAGACGGTTTGGCCGCACTGTTGCGTTCTTTGATGGGTTTGGGGGCATCGCCGGTATTTTCGTGGTACTCGATAGTGCCGTCATCAGCTTTGATGAAGAAATCTAAGTCGCCATCATGATCAAGGTCCACGAAAGTGGGGGTGTTTCCAATCGGTGGAATTTTCGTCACAGTTGTGTCGCTTTGTGCGAGTTGGGTGAGCGATAGTAGGGGTATCGTTAAGATGATTGGGGTTGAATGAAGCATGGGTTTTACCTATCATTAAAACTACAGGGATTTATAAGAAGGGATTGGCTCAAAGTGACGTTTGGGTTTAATCCTTAATAATAACTACATGGATTGTTTATAATAAAGGATTGGATCGTGGTGACGTTTGGGTTTAATCCTTAATAATAACTACATGGTTTGTTTATAATAAAGGATTAGATCGTGGTGACGTTTGGGTTTAATCCTTTTTTATAAGCAATCCTTGTCGTTATCGGTTAACTACAGGGATTGTTTATAAGAAAGGATTGGCTCAAAGTGACGTTTGGGTTTAATCCTTAATAATAACTACATGGATTGTTTATAATAAAGGATTGGATCGTCGTTCGGTTTGGGTTTAATCCTTTTTTATAAGCAATCCATGT
>QNER01000404.1 GCA_003646175.1 Candidatus Parabeggiatoa sp. nov. 1 | reverse complement strand
CTTGAAAAGTAGGGATAGCATCTGGAGCGACTTTGCCACTTTTAACAGATACTATCCCTTGAAAAGCAGGGATAGCATCTGGAGCGACTTTGCCACTTTTAACAGATACTATCCCTTGAAAAGCAGGGATAGCATCTGGAGCGACTTTGCCACTTTTAACAGATACTATCCCTTGAAAGGTAGGGATAGCATCTGGAGCGACGTTGCCACTTTTAACAGATACTATCCCTTGAAAAGCAGGGATAGCATCTGGAGCGACTTTGCCACTTTTAACAGATACTATCCCTTGAAAAGTAGGGATAGCATTTGGAGCGACTTTGCAACTTTTAACAGATACTATCCCTTGAAAAGCAGGGATAGCATCTGGAGCGACTTTGCCACTTTTAACAGATACTATCCCTTGAAAAGCAGGGATAGCATTCTGGAGCGACTTTGCAACTTTTAACAGATACTATCCCTTGAAAAGCAGGGATAGCATCTGTTGCTAATGGCACGCACGATAGTTCCAGGTAGTTACACTGGCTGTTATGTTGCGGTTTCTTATGGAAAATACCTTTTAGGCACATACAAATAGGGTACACCTTCAAATAAACGCAAATGGTTAGGATTATTAGAAAATTCGCGTAAATGCTGTAATTTTTCAGTCAAGGACTGATTGAGTTTTTCATAATCAACCGGTTTCCAAGTATTGACTTCTTCCGGTGTAAATAACAACAGTTCGGTTTTAAACGGCAAAATATCAGCTTTTTGGAGAATCCCCCCTAGCGTTTCATTTTCCGCAAAAATGTCTTCGGTTTTCATTTTCAAATGAACCGCCAATGCTTCACGTACTGCACTTAAAAAAGCTTCACCACCATCTACCATCCCGGCTTCCGCTGCCGTCAAAATGCTCTCAATAATAAGGAGGCGCAGTTTGAGAACGATTTTCCTTATAAAAATATATTCCCCAAAAGCCAACTTATTTTTGACTTTATAAGGAACCCACCCTTTGACAAAATCTCGATTCCCCTTTGAGAGATGCTGAAGTTGGCCTCTGATAATAGGTAATTCATATTCGCTGATATGGGATAAAGGCTCCATAGCTTCTGGATTGACAGACAGTTCTTGCGTTTTATTAAAAAGTTCCCATTCAGTCGTTAACGCATCCATTAAGTCCGTTTCAAATTGGTGAATATTCTCATTAGTGACGCGACTGAATTGTCCTTTCAACTGCGCCTCTCTCTGTAAAGCCAAGGCCTCAAATTCCTCAAAATCAATGTCGTCCTCCGGGCCTATTTTAATCGTTAAAAATCGAATAGATTTTTCATCTGCTAGTGCCTGAATAGATGAAACACTAAAATTCATAGGGTTTTTATCAAAATTGGGGGGCGCATCACCTATTAACAAAATAGTTTTAAAGTGACTGCTATTCCACGGGGTATCTACAATGGCACGGTAAAGGCCATCAAAAACGGCTTCTGGAAAATCCTCACTATCACACCCTGTCGCTTTGGCGACATCCAACGCGACAAAAACTTTCTCTGTGTTAAGTGTTAAGGGTTGTGCCCAATGGGTGAGGTATCCAATATCACAATCCTGCCAAAGTTTACGATCACGATAAAAAAGTAGCCCAATATTGAATGGTTTAGCAACTTCGGTTTGCATCAAGTCTTGAACGATTTCAAGGAACGACTGGAGAACGCGCAAGGTGGGCTGAAAATACTCCCCCATAGATAGCGTCGAATCCACAACTAGGATTAAATCATAACCGAGTTGCGTTTTTTTGACATCTGACTTATTCTCCTGCTCGTTTTGATAAATGCGAATAAAGCCACCGTGATAAGCCTCTGCTTGACGCTGAAATATCGGGACAAATAATCTTGATTGGGGATTTTGAGGGGGTTCTTCTCCTAACTCTTGACAGTTGGCAGTCGTTTTCCCAAGATGACTAAATTCCTTTGCACATTCTATTGTCGCATAAATTTTGACACGTTCACGCCCGGCTTGAGGTTCAAAATTAATCATTTGTACGGTATTCCACTCAACATAAGAATCCTTTTCTAACCAGCCATCAGGCTGAGTCTGGTTTTTAGAAAATGTCTTTATGACGGGTACCCGATTATTTTTTTCCGGCATCATCAAAAAATACAGTTGTATAAAAGGAGCCTCTTCACCATCTTGAGAGGACTCAGATTTATACAGTTTTGCATCATGTTTGACAATCAAAGCCTTTTTGGGGATATTTTCAACCGTTTTAGCCAACTCAAATTCTTCAGCATAAATGGTGTTGGCAGCAAGACTACACCCCAAAAGAATGGCGACTTGATGCCATCTTTTATTCAGAAACATTAATGGAAGCATATAGGCATCAATTATAGATTTTTATAAAATACATTAAACATTGCTGATTGCACGGGTTTTTGGAAAAATTAATGGACAATAGGTAATGGTAATAGGTGAAAATAATGTGCCTACCCCATCCTCAAACACTTGTCAAGGATTAAAACCACAAACCCTTACCACCTATCAGTTTTTAAATATTCAACACAGAGACACAGGGTTACACGGAGTTTCACAGAGAAAAATAAATCTTAAACTCTGTGTGACTCTGTGGTACTCAGTGAACTCGGTGTTAAAAACGGTGTAAAAATAATGATTTTTACAAACTGATAGGTGCTAAGACCACAACCCCAAAGCTATTCGCAAACAAAAAATAACAAACAATACCTTTGTTCGCATAATAGCGAATAGCGAATATAGACGTTCTATTTAGGGCAAAACCGTAAAGCGTTTCCAAAACGCTTTACGGTTTCTAGATTTATCTGAAAAACTATATTACCCTTCTACACATTATCCGTTTAAAAGTTCTGTCCCATTGAATGACCCCAGATCTTTCGTTGTTTAACCCGCAAACTTCGTTGATTCCGTCCATGAAGTTCTCCTTCCTCATGTACCTCAAAAATGGTATGAATATTCAGCATATCCGTAAAAGCGTTGTCGTGTGATACAACGATAATCGACTTGTCCTTTCGATATTTTTGGATAAAGTCTACTACTTTTTGACGGTTACTTTTATCCAAATTATTAGTAGGTTCATCCATAAAAACAAAGTTTTGGTTGACACCAAAAGCCCGAATAATACCCAGACGCTGTGCTTGCCCGCCAGAAAGTTTCCAAACTCGGGAACCCTTAATCTCATCCCACTCTTTTTTGTCAAACACGGCTAAAGCCATTTCTTCTGTATTAGCTTTACCTAATACTATCTCAAGGTTTTCTTTTACCGTGAGTGCTTGTACCAGTTCGGGTTTTTGAAATGAGAAACCAATATTCCCCCAAAATGCTGGCCCAACTTGTTTTCGCCAGTTTTTATGTGTCACTTTTGTAGTTATATAAGCATTTTGCGTTGTGAATGTGTATTGGATTGCACCTTTGCTAAAACGACGTAATGCCGCAACTAATGTCAAAATAGTTGACTTCCCTGAGCCACTGATACCAAGAATACTGTACGTTTGATGGGAAAGAATACTAATCTCCTTTGGTATGCAGTAGATATATTTGTTATCTTTGGGATAAATAAACTCCACTGGTTCTAAAATCTCAAGTGTTTTCATTTCAGTTATCAGTTTTAAGGAAGCCGCGAAAGTTTTTACTGGAGCAAAAACGGAAGTAAAGAAATCAATTATCAATTATCTGTTCAGCAATCCAGAAAAGATGTTCCCAGGGCGCAGCCCTGGGCTTTAATAAAGCGCCCTTTCAGGGCTGAGTAGTTACGTAAAAACAATGACTTGGCATTAAAATACCTTGCACAGCAAAGCGGTTTTATCTTGAGGGACTACCCAATAAATCATATACCTGCCTTGAAGTGATATCGATAGCATCACTGGGTACATTATTTTTTTGGAGGTACCTGATTTTTACTAAGAACTTAATCATCGAGTTTAATGAATAATTTAGCCCGAATATTTTATAAACCACTTGTAAAATTAATAACAAGTTGATTTATAAATTATTTTATTTTACCAAAAACGTATTTGAAAAAAACTTTTGGCTTGAGAAATACAGTAATCTGCAAAATCCGTGTGAGAAAATGCAAACCATTACTGCAAAGTCAAGTGCGTCACAAAAATAAACCTATTACCTATTACCTATTGATTGTCTGAACGTTCACTGAACACTGTTCACAGTTTACCACCACAGTAAGCGATAAGGTATCCACTGACTGCTATGACCATCAAAAATAATAATGCCATTTTTATCAAAAGCTTTCTTGATGAGCTCACTTAGTTTGCTGCATTGCTCATTTTTGCCATCGACAATCAACAACTGGCACGCGCCTTGTTCATTGAAGTTTACCCTAATTTCCATACCTACCAACAGATAAGGGGGCATTGGCTGTTGCCAGTTGCCGGTCGATTTATTCTGCATACGAGCCTGCGCCGGCAATTCTTGGCTGAAAAGCAATAAGCGATAAGGTATCCACTGACTGCTATGGTCATCAAAGATAATGATGCCATTGTTCTCAAAACCCTTCTTGATGAGCTCACTTAATTTGCTGCATTGCTCATTTTTGTCATCAACAATCAACAACTGACACATGCCTTGTTCATTGAAATTGATCCTAATTTCCATACCTACCAACAGATAAGGGGGCATTGGCAGCGTGTAGTTGCCAGTTGATTTATTCTGCACATGAGCTTGTACTGGCAATTGACTGAAAAATAGTACGGTTGCCAACAGCCCGAGCAAAAAGTGTTTGAGGCTGTGAACCGAGTTGCAAGTGAATTGTACCATTGCATCACCTCATTTTGTTAACCCAAGTGGCTACCTATGGGTAATTGATTGATTTCATTATTCTTTTGCACAACACGAAACACCACCAAAGCAACCCATTGATTTCACCTATTTTGTTGGGTTATAGATAGCAACTTAGGTTTTGCTAACTCAGGTTGCTACCTAAAGTTAAGTGATTGATTTTATTGTTCTAGGTTTTCTGGCCACTCAAAGCATCACTAAGGTAACTGGTTGATTTATAATAAATCATGGTGTTATATATAGATAGGTGGCAACTTGGGTTTGTGTTATGAAATTGGGTTTGCGGCAAAAGTTTTTGCGCGCCAAAACTTTTGCCGCGAATGGGGAATGTGGAATTGGGAACTACGCTGGATCGATGCTGTCAACTTTTGCGTGGTTTGCCAAGAAATACCTTTCCCCTTTTCGCTATCCCCTTAATAACTAACGCACAATCACATGATAAGATTTGTAAGCCGTCACACCTTGACTACTACGTCGCGTGAAGCCTATGGTTGCGCGACATGAGCCTTGCGCTTTAAAGACAAACACTTGTAGTTGAGGCAAACCACTTCCGGCATTGGGGGAAGCCAATGGTTTGGAAAAACGATTTACCAACATTAAACAGTTTGGCATGGCTGTTAGTGCCCACATACCGCTGTCCTGATTCGCAGGATTATCTCCCATAACAACCCCAAAAGTTTCTCCAGCTCTCATAACGAGGTTGTTGTTGCTCATAAAGTCAGACGGCATACTGTTCGTGCTTGGATTCCCATACACGCCTGAATTGTAGGGCATATTGCCCCTGTTCTGATTTCCGTACATATTGGGGTTTGAGCCGGGCATATTACCCATGTTCTGATTTCCGTACATATTGGGGTTTGAGCCGGGCATATTGCCCATATTCTGATTTCCGTACCTATTGGGGTTCGAGCCGGGTATATTACCCATGTTCTGATTCCCATACATATTGGGGTTTGAGCCGGGCATATTACCCATGTTCTGATTCCCATACATATTAGGGTTTGAGCCGGCCATATTGCCCATGTTCTGATTCCCATACATATTGGGGTTTGAGCCGGGCATATTACCCATGTTCTGATTCCCGTACATGCCGTTGTTGTAGGCGGGCATATTACCCATGTTCTGATTCCCGTACATGCCATTATTGTAGGCGGGCATATTGCCCATGTTCTGATTCCCGTACATGCCGTTATTGTAGGCGGGCATATTACCCATGTTCGGATTCCCATACATGCCTGTGTTGTAGCCCATGTTCTGATTCCCGTACATGCCGTTGTTGTAGGCGGGCATATTACCCATGTTCGGATTTCCGTACATGCCCGTGTTGTAGCCGGACGTATTGCCCATGTTCGCGTTCCGGTACATGTTGTTACTATTCCTTTGGGCACCGGCACCAGCCATAACCGTTTGGCTGGAATAATAGGCTGCAAGATCTTTCATATCCTGAGCAGTTAATTGTTGAACTATGGGATTCATGTTGGGATCATTGCGCCGGCCAGCTTTGTAATCGGCCAGTTGTTTGAGGAGGTAGGCTGCATTTTGGCCTGCAAGTGTTGGCCATAAGGGATTGGAACTGTTGCCATTTGCGCCATGACATGCCGCACAGACGGCCGATTTTGCCTTGCCGGCGGCGGGATTACCATCAGCCAAGGCAGGGATTGTTGTAACAGTTGCAGCTGTCCATGTAGTGACTACAACAAAGAAATTTTTTTTCATTTGCAAATTCTCCAAGTTAATAGATATTACCCCCCGAAGGAAAAGTATCAGTTGACTCAAAGCCAAGTACAGGACAAAAAGTTTAGCAATTTTGTAAATTATGGTTTTTATTGAGCTCACTATGGAAAAGCTATATTAATCATACAGGTTAAAAACTTTCAATAGGTTACAAACTTTTTGTCCCACACAGAGGACTCAAAGCCAAACTTTTTACACCTGTGCGGTTAAACGTCTTCATTACGGGAGGATTAGTAAACCACCATTGGCGTTTTCGTGGATTACGCACAGCTAATTGCCCCCCAACAAACAGCCCTAATCGCACAGTTCAAATTTTTTTTGACAAGTACGGGTTAGGTAACATGATACCCAACTTTTTCTTCGTGCCTGATTTTACCTAGTACAGCAATCACTAAATTCGCATAAGACTTTTTTAGATTGCTTTGCCCCTGAAAGGGGCTGACATACCAGCCTAGGGCAACGCCCTGGGATTTATGGGTTTAGAATTTCAGCCCT
>QNER01000403.1 GCA_003646175.1 Candidatus Parabeggiatoa sp. nov. 1 | reverse complement strand
ATTCTCACCGCCATAAAATGATCGATGGTGGATTGAAACTCCAAGAGCAGGTAAACGTACAACCACTTTTTGCCCCAACGGACTCGCCAAATAATATCATCATGGCGTTCTTTTAAGTTAGGGCTGACAAAACTGTCTTTAAACATCTCCAATGTGGAAAAATCTAATTGGTTCACCCACTGTTCGTGTACAAAGCCACGTAACAAATCTTCAACCATTTTAGGATGAGAAAATAACTTTTTGTAACTTTTATCGTGTTCAGCCATTTTTAGCACTCGTTGGTTAAATATTTCGTTGTTTCAAAAATTAGTACCTGATTCTTGAAACCATTTTTGGCAAATGTCTGGCAACTCGATAAATGTCACCATTAAATAATTGTTGATTCTTACTTTGTTCGTTTGTTATTGGTTCGTGATAACTTACTACCCCTAATGGGAGACTGAAACCTTATGATAAATCTATAATTTGCATGACGAATAACTTACTACCCCTAATGGGAAACTGAAACTCTTCTTGATTACCTAACTTACTACCCCTGTTACTACCCATGGGAAACTGAAACTTTTTTTGGGGGACTGTATTGGGCAATGATAGCCTTAATTTATTGCACTTGACTATCCATTTCAATACGTTTAGTCCGCCGACAATCTAAAATGAATTTAAAATCTCGACCAGCTAAATTGAATCAATCCTTTCTTATAAACAATCCTTGTAGTTAGTTAGTTAGTTATTAAACCCAATGCCGTAACTCATCCCTTGCCTCCCCTATCGAAAACGGCTGACTCACCCGAATGGTATCAATAATCCGATAAGCCTCCGGCAAATCACGCTCAAACAGTTTAGCAGTCGCCGTGTTTAACCTCACTGCCTTAAGATTATCATTGCGGGAAATCTCTAACATACCTAATCTTCCTACCCCTATACGGATAATAAACTTATCTGTTTTCAATAGCTTAAACGGGTTAATGCCCAAAATAAAACCGTGATAACGGGCACCAATCGCAACTTCATGCACAAAAAAGGTTTTCTTGAAATAACCAGAAGCCATGTTTTTCTGTAGATTTTCATGGTTGCCACCTTCGCGTTCGACATCAATGGTATGTCGCACCGGTGCCATCATGTCATTATTTTCACCCCATAACAATGAAGTTCGCCAAGGTATTTTGGTTAAATCCGCCCGATAATCCGGTGTCGCACGGAGAATCGGTATCAGGCGAGGTAATAACGCCGCTTGCAGAGCAAACATTAACGCAGTATCCGTAATAATATCAGGATGGGTTGCGCTGCCGTCTCTAGCATACAAACCATGATAATAAAAGGGTGTAAGGGTTTGGGCTTGAATCTCAACCCATTCATTTGTCACGCGCATCACTTTTTCTTACCTTGTTTAGAAGGCGGTGTAAACCAAGCATCAAAAAGTTGTTTCATCTGTTCTGATGCTTCGCGGTACTCATCAATCAAAACGGTATCATTGGCTTCAAAATCAGTCACCCGTTTTTCTACATACGCGGTGAGCACTTGAGCCGAAATCGCGTTTTGGTAAACTTCCCCAAAAATATGTTGCAGCTTATCAACAATGTTTGTCACCATCGGTTTTGGCTCATCACCTAATGCGGTTAACATTTCTTGCGGTGCATTAATACCCCGTTCAAACGCGCCCCAGTACACCCCGCATAAATGCGTTTTCAAATTGGTGCCAGTGGTTGCGGTTGCGCCTCCGTAACAGCCCGCCATGCCAATTGACAATAATAAATGCTTGAAAGCTGCCGGTGTCATCCGTTTACCAATCATCACCAACGATTGCACAAACAAAGTGCCGGGGAGTACGGCGCGAGTGGTAAAAATATTAGAACTGGTTTTATGCGTCTGAGCATCAAAATTGACGTATTCTTCAGAAATCCCGCCCTGACGAAAGGCATTATCAATTAATGGCTGATCAAGTCCTTGCACGGAAAGGGCATCGCTATATAAAACCGCGGCGTGTACTGGATAAATGGCTTTACCCGCACCGTTCGCAGAATCCCCAAACACAAATGTATTTAAATCAAAGACTTCACTGGCTTGTTTTTTGATATAGGCTTTATTGGCAGCCGTTTTGCCACCTACGCCTAAACTCCGCAAAATCTGATTACCGCGCCGCTTTTCTACCCCTTTATTTTTAGAGGCAATCATACGCACCCGCAGCTTATCAGCCGCAAACATATCTGTCACCATGTCAGCATCATTATTACGAATCAGCAACGGCGCAATGGTTTCCCTGACAATGGGAATGACAATACATTGCGCTTGTGGCAACACCGGGATATCAAAATCGTCTTTTTCCAAAGTGTAAGTGGTTTTGACTTCTTGCGCGAGTTGTTTAAATAGGGTTTCCATGCTTTTTATTACTCCTCATTTTCGGGGGTGTATTTGTGCTTGCACCTGCTAACTTCCATAAACAAGAAAGCATAAGCGGCTAAAAAAAAGCGTTGAAAACGCGCATCAAAGGCGTTTTTTTGCTGATGATTGTCCACATAATTATAGACTGCTTGGGCAAAACTTTGGCAACGTGCCGTAAAACCCCCTTCGCCTTTAGCAAACATCTCACGTCTAGATAATGCGGTTGCCAGATGTTCTGCCATTGCCGCAACTGTCACTCGTTCACTTTGTCGATATTTTTTACCCGTGTCATATTGCGCCAACGCAGTGGTTAACGCAAACACGCGCTCATTATGACTGGCTTTGAAGCCGGGATGGCGTTGCACCCCCGCCGCTAATTGGGCAATCTGTTCAATTTGAGTATCTGCATTCATTGGGTAAACCATTTGCGCTAACGTGACATAAGAAGAAAAATAAAATTTACCTTGGGCAATCAGCCGCGAATTGAGCCACGCAACCGCCCACCATTGATAAGCAGGCATTGCAGATAAAACATCATGCCCATTGTTGTTATTCATAATTTGCCTGAATAACCCCAATCGCTCCACTAACCCAGGCAAGTTATCGCGCCGCACGGTATTAGGTTCGTTAGACAATGACAAATCAGCGAGTAAGGTACGAATTAAAGGCGGTGTCGGTTCAAACACAAAAGCGGCTTTGCTATCCCGTTGTGCCGACATAAAGATGTGCATCGGATTACCACTGTACACAGCAACTTGTGCCATACAGTGCATGGTTTCCAAAATACTCTTAAAGTCTAGCTCGGTGGTTTCAAATAATAGGGGTAGACTGTCGCTCATATCTAAATGCCAAGGTAAAATGTTTTTCCAATGATGGAAATCCGGCGATTGGTGACAAGGAAACATCAATTGTTGGCTAACACTGATTGTACCTTCACCGTCTGCGCCAATGGCGACAGGCTTAATCAAACCCCGAAAAGGGGTGGCAATTAATAGCGGTTTATCATTCGCCGGTTTTTTGTGGGCTTCAAAGGTTTCGTACAATAAACTTTGCTGTTTTATGCACGCAGGACAAAGATAATTGTTGCCATATTGTGTCCAAATACTTTTGCGTTGCCCAATCCGGTTATTAAAAGCAGAACATTTCAGCTTTTTTGGTTTTTTGATATTGTCTGTCAACACCTCCGTTGCCGGTGTACCACAAAGTAAGCAAGTGCCTCCTTTAGGTGCCGGTGCATAAACCGGGGTGGTTTGGTTATCGCTGATAAATCCTTGTTGAATTTTAAGCACAGTCATAATGGCTTGTGCGCCTGCATCTTTTTCAGCTAAAACCGGAAAGTCGCCATACAGCCAAGCCACCAATTCTTCCAAGGTGTATTCACTGTTGTTAACCATTTCCGTAGCGGCTTGCAACGCAAATAACGTTTGTTGAGTATTGGTGCCGAAATGACTGAGGACAAAATGATTGGGTGCCTCTGTCAATACCGTTTGAATGCGTGGATACCATTCATGCAGACGGGTTAAACGCATTTTCAAAAGGGCATTTAATGTGATTTTTTCTTCACGTTTAGCACGTAATGCAGTAGCAATACTCAATGCCCACAAATAGCGTCGCGGTAAATCTTCATGCGTTTCTCCCGGCAGGCGTTGGGGTTTGATGGCTAACCATAATTTGCCAGTAGTGGGTTTATCACACGCGATTAATTCACCCACTGCCGCCACCCAGTTTGTAATATAGCCATTAACACTGTCCCAATCCGCCGCTTCTACTGTTAGTAAGCCAACTTCTGGCGTATCGGTAAGGGTTTTTATCAATGTCGCTGCACTGTCAATATGCAATAACGTTACTTCACCGCTGGTATTTTTACGGTTGATACTCGGTTTGTTGCCTGACAGTATTTGCTCAGTGTCATAAAAAACCTTTTTTATCAGTGCGTTAGCCGATTCTATTGGCAAACTGATATAAAAGCGTTCGCCATTTAATAAACACACCAGTGGAAATTGCTTTAATTCATACAGCCTATCTAAAAACTGTTGTGCCAAACTGTGCAATACGATTGGACTTTGGCGAAATTCAAACAAGCCCAAAGATTCTTCGGGCACAAAATAATTTTGGCTAAAAACCGGTAACCGCTTGTTATAGTGATTAATCAGTGCCTTTAGCATCGTGTGAATACTGTTCCCCCCTTCACGGCTGGCGATGGATGTCAATTTATCGCCTTCTCTCACCATTTTGGAGACTTTCATTAACAGCGGTGAAATTTCAGGTGCTAAAAAATCCAGTCCCCGTTCTTCGACAATAGACACCCCGGTATAGCATTCTTTTGCAGTCAAGTGACACCATTGGAAAACTTTTATTTCTTGATAAAGCCTTTCAACTTGTTCAGGCGTAGGGCTTTGGGATTTTTCACCATAATATTTATCGGCATCATGTAAAAACGCGATAGCAAATAATTGTCTCAGTGCTTGTTTTGCTTCTAGTTCGTTATTGGGATCAATATATTCCCCTTGAGTGTCAATACTTGGCAATTGCTTGGCTTGCCATGTATGGAGAAATAATAAAAAAGCAATAGTGGAGACATCCATGCAGTGGCGGTACAAAGAAATATCAAAATAGTCCGGATAGTCACTACCGCCTTTACCTGAACAAGTCAACCAACGGGGAAAGGCTTGTTGTTCCCAGTGTACTTGAGCCTCTTCATCCAATGCTTTTTTCAATGGTTCAAAGGCTTGTGTCAATAATCCACCGCTTTGTAGATAACGATTGATGTTCATGGTGCTATTTTTAGTTCATTAAAAAGTTACTTGTACAAAGCGCAGCGAAGAACACCTTCTACACGCACAAAGCGCAGCGAAGAACTCCAAAAGATTCATTGTGCGATTTCTAAGCAGCCAAAACCGCGAGCGGTGCTACGTCCTAAGCCGCTATACCACGCATAACGCAAATCTTCGGCTGCGCCTGTCAGAATAAAGGGTAAATTTAAACCTTTTATAACTAATTGTTTACCATTATTCAGTGTTTTTATCGCCATACCCGCACTGATATTCCCGCCACGCGAGCGCACATAGAGGCTGTCAGGGATTAAATTCAAGCCAAATTGTCGTTGAAAACGGGCTTGCATGGTGCGATTTAATAATTCGTTTAATTTGACACCCGTTTCTAAATAGCTCTTGTAACCACTTTTATCAGCATGTTTTTCCGTCACGCGCACCGGTGAAACACAGTAAAAACTTGCAGCCTCAGTTTCCACCCAATCGGGAGCAGTATACAAAGTAGCCATTCGTAAATCTAAGCCGGCACCTTCAACTTGATTAGGTTCTACCAAATCATTGGGTTGAATTTGAGCAATTATCGTGGCGAGATCGGGCTCACGACTGCCCACAATGACGCGCTGTACCAGATGTAACCACTGCTTGGGATTTTGGGTGTGTGCATTCAGTGATTTTGCAATCACGCCAAAACCCCACTGAGCCGGCATATTTTTTTGAACTTGATAGCCGTACTTTTGCATTGCGGCTATTAATAAATTAGCGACACTGTCACGATTTGTGATAATTGCGGTGCGACAATGTCGTGGTAAATCAATATAGCGTTTTATCGCTTTTTGCATCATGAATATTTATTCCTTAGTTTTCAGTTGCCACGTACAATTTCCAAGATAAATATTGGACTCCTGTACAAGGCGATCTTTGTACGAAAAAAAATATTTTTGTAATTGTTAATTGTAAATTTAAATTTATTTTGGTATTTTTTTGGTAATATCATATAAGCAAATTATTTAGCTCATGTTTTAAATAACCCATTAATAATGGTTATACTTGATATTATTACTTATCAATCACATTATAGTCAAAATATAAAGTATTTTATTAAGGTATAGGCTGGCATAATAAATTTTAAACCCATTAAAAAATAATTTATGAGCATATTATTACGCTTTAAATTATTAAAACTATTTATGTTAATCCGATTATCACAACATTTACCATTTGACAAAACGCCTAAAAGGGCAATTTCCCCATTTTGTCATGGACAAAGAAAAACATTGTGTCACTTTGCAAATAGAAAAATCGTTGGCATTGATGACAAAGGATATATTGAAAGACTATTTGGAACGCACTCAAACCTCGGATAGACAAATATCACCTAAGCAATATATTGGCAATGCGGTGATTTATTATGAAGACAATAACGACAAAGATTAGTTGTAAGAAAGGATTTACCCCGCAATAACTACAAGGATTGCTTATAAGAAAGGATTAAAACCGCTTGTAATTTATACTGAATACTGTCATAAGGGACATAGTGGAAAATAAATGACGCACTGTATCAACAAATACTATTTCTTGAAGTTTTTGCGGTTAAAATAGCTGTAACCTATTGAAAAATAGCAATGTTTTAGAAATACTAACTATTTTTTGAAAAAATCGGATTTCTTTAGCCGTATTTTTATGGAGCGGGGGTGGCTAAATGGTTAACCATGAAAATTTATTAGTCAAGGATTTTAAAATTGGATTTGTTTTAATCCTTTCTTATAAATAATCCTTGTAGTTATGTTTGAGTGATTTTACGAATGCTATCTCTTTGAGTTTTTAATCCTTTTCACAACCAATCTTTGTCGTTATGATTTTTAAATCCGCATCGATTAAATAATCCTT
>QNER01000402.1 GCA_003646175.1 Candidatus Parabeggiatoa sp. nov. 1 | reverse complement strand
CTGAGTAATACAGCAAGGGTAGCCTTTCATCCCTATAAATAACATAATTGTAATCCCTAATATTCTGGAATCCTTCCTATTGGCTTGATTTAACTCAAGTTTCTAAGAAAACGTGTCGCACTGTTCAACTAACACATCAACAGAAAAGTCTTTATCCAACCTTTCACCCTTATAATGAACCGGCAGTCTTACTTGATTCTCAGTGTGCAAACGTCTTTTTCTCAGTTCAGCAACTAAACAAACTTCATAGACCGATTCTAGTAGTCCTGGCCCAAATTCCTTATGAACTTCAATGGCAGCACTGATTATGGTCTCAGTCAATTTGTTGTAATCATCTTTGGTCATAATGTGTTTATGTACCTCATTGAAAATTAACAGAAACACCAAGTACACCGAGTCCCTCCCCCTCTGTGAAACTCTGTGTACCTCCGTGAACTCTGTGTTAAAAAGAAAACTCCCCTCTGCGAAACTCTGTGAACCTTTGTTAAAAACTAACAACTCCAATCAGAAGGATTAGTCAAAATTACCCGTATCGTGGGATTATCCGTTTCAGGATCATAAACAAACCCATAAGTTTCTACATCCACCACAAATTGAGAGCAATGATTGGGAGAATCCGGATCCAACCTATCAGCAACCTGCTCTTGAACAAACTTTAAAGCCCTCAATGTGTTATTGACTTTACTACCTTCAGAAGAAATTAAGCGTTCTGGTATCGTTCCTTCTGATATGGGTTTCAGTAGTTTCGGCCTCAGTACCGTTATACCGGTTTCAACAAACATGGTTTCCAAGAGATATGCCACATCAGCGAGGTGACGGGATAGCATCAAAAATTGTGGTTGCTCAGTAAAGTAGGCTTGCAATAAATCGCTCGCCCTAAATAGCTTATGTATCCATCTACCTTCACCAGCCTGAAATAAACGAAGCAACATGTCGTTATCGGATGAAAATTGTTGGCTGACTAACGCTTTCCAACCTTTCCTGATGTCATCAACATACAACAGTTCTAAAACCGCTTTAAGCGAAACTTCTTTTTTCGTCCAAATCTTTTCACAGGCTGGAAATTTAGCACCGGTTTTTTTCAATTCATCAACCCGTTTTTCACAAGCCGAAAGTTCGGCTATAAAGTGAAGCTGTAGCCGATGCCAAATACCCGTTTGTGTCCTAAACGTTTCTAATGAAAAATCTATTGGTTCGGTTTTTTTAGGAGTAAAACGCTCGGACAGTGCCGTTTGCGCTGTGTCTAGCCCCGCTTTCATGGACGGATACGGTTCCAAAACAGTCAGTAAAGTTCCTAGCCAGTTCTCACTGATTTTGTGTAGATGCGCCCAGGTATCCTCTTGAGACTGGAATGACATGCCCAAAAAAGCATTCCAACCTTTTGAAAGTTCGTCCGCGCATAACAATTGTAAAACCGGCTCTTTTTTATTTCCACTACCCATTTTGGTTCTGATTTCTTGAATAGCCTCTTGTTTAGACGACAGCAGTTCGTTTATGAAATGAGGTTTTAACCAAAGCCAAGTGCCCTCTTGGTTGGTGAGAAGTTCATCTGTCCACTCTGAAAAGTGCTTGTCTTGAGGTTTGGACAGGCGAAAACGAGTTGCAAGCAAAGTGGGCAACTTTTCTATTTCAACCTTCATTAAGAGATAATGGTTTAAAACCGTCTGTAAATCTATTACCCATTTATCACTGACTTCCTGTAAATGTTTCCAAATGTCATCCTGAGATTGGAATGGCTTATTCACAAATTCATGCCAACCTTGTGATATTTCTGCCTCAGTGCGTAAGAGTTGTAAAAGGTGTTTATCTTTACGCCCCTTGCTCACCTCGTCTATCTGACTGACAACGGTTTGGCGACGAGACAGAAGTTTGTCTATGAACTGAGGCGGTATCAAAACCCAAGTGCCTTCTTGCTTGAGAAGATGATTTGCCCACTGCGAGAAACCCATCTCGTTAGCTGGCAAAATAAAACGCTCTGAAAGCTTGATTTGTAAAAGGTTTTGTTCTGCCTCCAGTTGCGCTAATTTTTCTTGCATTAAGAAATACTGCTCTAAGGTAGCCAGTAAATTCTCTAGCCATTTGTCATTGGTTTTCTGAAGTAAATATTCCCACATTTCAGCTTCAGATTGGAATTCTTGACGCACAAGCGCATCCAAACCCATCAAAATTTTCTCAACAGGCTCCTCCCCATTCGCTGTGTGTTGTTCCTTAATCTGACTCACCATTTCCAGTTTGCCATGCAGCACCGTTCTGGTTAAGCGAGAATTCGCAGGTGGCAATAAAGCCAACTTTTTCTGTTGACTCTCAAACTGATTGCTCGCCCATTCAGGCAATTTTGACAGATCCATGCCATCCAGTTCAGGAAGTCCATGACCTGAGAGTACTTGAAGAAATTGTTTTACGGTTTTTATGCCGTAGTTTTCCTCAAGTATGTCTTCCAGACGATAAAGTTTCTGCCTAATTTCAGAATCCACATTCAGCTGGTTTTTGACATAAGAAATATCTTGGATAATCTTAGTATTGCCATGCTTACCCTGTTCCAAACTTGTCAGGGCGTTACGTGTTTTCTTAGATAATCGCCACTGAAACAACAATATCACCAAAAAGGCAAACACTAAAATAACAATTTCCAATTGACTACCAACAAAGACAGCAAATTGGAGTATCAAAAGATTGTCTTCCAAGTCATTTTGCTGGTGTTGTAAAAATGCTTGAACCGTCGGGTTATTGAGTAGTTCCGGAACCCCCTCTTTATTTAAAAACGCGATGAGGTTATTGTCAGACAACCTTGCTAGCGCATTTTCGTCGCTCAAAATACTTTGAACCGCGTAATTGGCAAGGATTGTCGGCACATTTTCCTTGTCCAATACGTTTATAACGTTGTCGTCTTTCAGCAGTTCTTTGGCGTGTTGATCCAGTAAAATGGCTTTAACATCCTCTTTCTGGAGGATTTTTAATGCAGCGGCCTTACTGGCAAGACTATCAAGTTCCAGCGCGAAAAGTTTTCTCACTTCTGCTTTCGTGAGATTGTTAAAAGCCTCGTTATTCTGTTTGAGGTTTTCTATATCACTTTCTGTGTACGTCAACGTATCGCTTTTATGCATTAAATTATGCACCAAAAAAGCGAATGTCTTGCCATCTGTCTTTTCAGCTAAGTAATCTAACGACAAAATATAAACGTTAGTCGGCTTGTTACCCGCCAAATGCCCGTTAGGAAAATCACGACTTGACATGAATGTCGCTATGATATCCATGTCTACCGGTAATTCATAGCCGGTTTTATTAAAAAAAGCGGTGATGTTTGCCAAAAAATCATCATGACTCCTAGAACTCTGTAGCACGGCATCACTGAGGTTAGCACGATTTTTGCCTATAATGGTTATTCGGCCTTTGGCATCATCCATAAAGATAGCAGATGGTTTCCCCAGTTCATACTGACAAAACACCTCTTTAACAGACTTGTCTTGTGGCGACAAAACCAGTAAGCACTGGGCGGTTTTTTGAGCAGTCCCAACTTGCCCCGATACTTTGGCAAAAGCCATCTGTTCTTCCGAGAGGGTTTGTCCATAAGCACCATTTGGCAATGCCCAAAACCACCACAATAACCCAAAAATGGGTATTGTCTTAGAAAGAGAACTAAAACAATTAAGCAGAAATAGTCCATATTGAACCATAACGTGTCTCCAGACGTGTTTGTGAACGACAATTGTATCTCAGTCAGAATTTTATTAACCCATATCCGCTTACATACTACAAAATTCCTTTTAATACCACAAATACCCGAAATAAACAAATAAAACCACCTTAAGATCCCAAACTCTAATTTTTTTTCATTATGCTCTTACCATCAATTTTTCGTCAACACAGAGACACAGAGCTACACAGAGTTTCACAGAAATTAGATTTTGTGTAACTCTGTGTGACTCTGTGTGACTCTGTGAGCTCTGTGTTAAAGTTTTTTTACCAACTAATAGGTGCTAAGTTATTAGACTGTCAATCAATTTTTCGTCAACACAGAGACACCTCGCTCTCCAGAGTTTCACAGAGATTAGATTTTGTGTGACTCTGTGTGACTCTGTGTGACTCTGTGAACTCTGTGTTAAGGTTTTTTACCAACTAATAGGTGCTAAGCTCTTATACTGTGTGTGACTCTGTGTGACTCTGTGTGACTCTGTGAACTCTGTGTTAAAATTTTTACAAAATTATTATACTGTCAATCCTTTCATAAGCAAAGCAACTTCTTTAACGCAAAAAAAAGCTTTTATTTTTATTCCCATTCCGCGGGACTACTAACAAACACTCGCACATCGGCAGTGGCATCTGGATTTTTAGCCGTGCCAAAGCCATACCTTTCTACATCCACCACAAATTGAGGCACCTCCTTGAATCTTTTTTGAACCTGCGGTTTCACAAGCGCTTTCAGAATGGGAGAGGGTGTGTACACATAATTGATGCCATTTTTTTGCGGAATGTAGTTTGGGACTGCCTCAAGTATTTTAGGACTTAGAAAGGTTATTCCCATTTCTACAAACGCGGCTTGTAAATTGCTCTTTACAATTGACAAATGTGACGATAACAACGTAAAGCTTTCTTCTTCTACAAAATAAGTTTGTAATACATCTTCGGCTCTTAATAAGTGATTCAGCCAGTTACCGCCGTCTATATCATGTAAATACCGCCATAATTTTTGATTGGACTCAAAAAGTTGACCCGCTAAAAGACTCCAATGTTTCATCATATTGTCAAGGTGTAACAATTCTAAAATTTGCTGCTCTTTTTTAGAACCATTATGTTTAATGTGGTTGACAATGGGTCCGCAAACCAACAGTTCGACCGACAAGGCCGATTGTAACCAACGCCAAACATCCGGTTGTTCTATCAGTGCCGTTATCCAATCTAAAAATTTTAGGTTGTTAGGCTTCATGAGCCAAAAACGATCACGCAAGACTTGTCGCAATGCCTGTTCAGATTGGCAGAGCGTTTGAATTTGTTCATTCGCTTCTGTGAGACAGTTCTCCGCGTGTTGATGTTGAGCCAGTGAGCCCCCATACTGTTCGGATAACTTATTTTTTTCAGCCTCGGTATTTTTTAGGCTTGTCGTTAGCACTTGATTCTTGTCTTGCTCAGCCTTCAGTTTATCTTTTAGGGTGTTTGTTAGCGCTTGATTCTTCTGTTGCTCAACCTTCAGTTTATCTTTTAGGGCGTTTTTTTTCCAAAAGTGACGTTTTTGTTGTGGTTCTGAATGCGGTGTGTTTTTTATCGAATCATCGGAAGCAACCCAAATTGGCGGTTGTTCAGGAAATTGATAAGGGTATTTTTCTACTAACATTTGGCTCACTTGACTTTCATGGGCATCTCTTTTTCTGAATAAGAACCAAATGATAGCCAAAATGAGAATAATGCTAATACCTAATATAATCAAGTAAATATTTGGTAAGTTTATCCCGTTATTGGGTTCAGCCGGCTGGTTGTCAGCGTTTATCCAGTTATTAGGTTCAGCCGGCCGGTTGTCAGTCGTCAACACAGTGCGAGGTATTGCCTGTGTGCTAGAAGTTGTCATCGCTGGCGTTATGCTCGCCTTTTTTGCGTCAATTTCTGCCAATTTCTTTGGAATTGAACGATGTACCAAAAGGGCAAATTTTTTCTGAGGAATATCATGATACAGCCCAGACTTGTTAGGCAAAGAATGGTCTGAAAAATTATTCTCTGAAAGATAAACCGTGTGAGGCAGTTTATCTCCAAAAATTGGCGTAAGTCCAAGTGCTTCATTTGACATAAATACCAAAATCTGCCCCTTCTCTTCATCTGTTATTTGGTGATGGTGTGCGGGGTATTTGCTGTTAAACCATAAGGTTAAGTTGTCCTTCATTTTCAAGGCATCATCCAACCTGATCTTATCAAACTGAATACCGTTTGGCTTATCACAAAGCACTGTTCCCTGATAAAAATAGGTACAATAGATATCTTTTGGGGTATTTAAATCACCGACAGGCCAGACAATGATGCAACGGGCCGTCACGTTGGCTTTTTTGGTTTCAACCCATTTTGAGGCTTTAGCAAAGGCAATCTCAAGATCGCTTGGAAAGGCATAACTCACATTGACCAAAGTGACAGCACACAGCCACACAGCCAATGTCAACCCTGCCTTCAACAGGTCTTTTTTGATACTTAATTGAGGATAACGCATCTGTTTATGTTGATAAGTCGTTGAAAGCAATGTGGGTAATTTTGTAGGGCGGATTAGCCGCTTCGCTGCATCCACCCGACATCACTTCAGTCTTCTTTCCACTCGGCCGGACTACTGACAAACACTCGGACATTACTGGCCGCGTTGGGATTGCTTGTTGTACCAAATCCATACCTTTCTACATCCACCACACATTGAGGGACTTCTTTGAGTCTTTTTTGAACCTGTGGTTTCACAAGCTCTTTTAGCAGCGGGGATGGGGTGTACACATAATTCAAGCCAGTTTTTTGCGGAATGTAGCTTGGGACGGCCTCAAGTATTTTGGGATTTAGAAATGTTATCCCCATTTCGACAAACGCTGCCCGTAAAAGGCCATTCACATTCGACAAATGCTGCGACAACAACCCAAAGGTTTTTTCCGCCGGAAAATAGGTTTGTAACACATCATCCGCTCTTAATACCTGATTTAGCCAGTTACCGCCGTCGATATCACGTAAATCCCCCCATAATTCCTCATCAGATTCAAACACTTGAGCAACTAAAGGCCCCCAATGTTTCATTATGTTATTGATGTGTAACAGTTCTAACATTTTCTGGCTTTTCTGGGTGCTATTTTCTCCAATATGGTTGACAATGGGTTCACAAACCAAAACTTCTCCCAACAATGCCGGTTGTAACCAACGCCAAACGCCCGTTTGTTCTTGAAGCACCGTTGTCCAATGTAAAAAATCCTGATTTTCAGGTTTAATAAGGCGAAAACGCTCTGTCAACACATTTTGCGCGGCTTGTTCATATTGAGTGAGCATTTTCTGGTTTTTTTGTAATGCTTTCTCTACCTCTTGACGGGTAGAG